>DASXAN010000283.1:0-7575 GCA_036406755.1 Gemmataceae bacterium | reverse complement strand
GCTTGGCCGCCTCGCCCCACGGGCCGGGGCCGGCGTCGCCGATCTTCACCCCGCCCCCGCCCAGGTCGACCAGCTCGCACCCCTCGACCCGGTTGTCGCGGCAGCCGGGGCCGAACGCCAGCGCGTAGCCGCCCACCTGGCGGACGGCACAGCCGTCAAAAAGCACGTTCCTGGCGCCGACGGCGGCCACGGCCGCGGGCAGGCCGAGTTCCGCCTGCGGGAATGACTGCCCGTTCGCCGGCAGGACCCAGTTGGCGTGGGCGAAGGCCAGCCCGCGGAACTGCACGTCGTGGACCCGCCGCCCGTCCGCCACGTCGCCGCGGAGGATCAGGATATGCTCCAGCCGCGGGGCGACCACGACCGCCCGCCCCGGGTCCTCCCCCGCCCGGGGGATGTAGGTCAGTGTGCCGGCGGGCCGGTCCAGGTACCACTCGCCCGGCTCGGTCAGAGCCTCCTTGACGTTCTCGACGAGGAAGCGGTTCCCCTTGGGAAAGAGGCCCCAACTCTCCATCGATGCGGTGTGGCCGGTGAAGGTGACGACGCGGTCGGCGGGGTCCACCTTCGCGATCCGCATCCGCGACGCGGCCCACTGGTGGAACGCAAGGACCTCGACGTCGGCCAAGTTGGCCCAGTCGGCGCTGATCTGATTGCCGCGGTAGCCGAAGCGGTTGGCCCCGCGGCCGCCGGCCTCCGGCGTGGGCGGGACCTGCTTCCCGATGAGGTAATACCCGCGCTTCGGCAGCCGCGGGCGGGGGCGGCGCTGGTCGTCCACGAACAACTGGGCGAACGACCATTTGCCGTTCCTGACGTCGTCCAGCACGGCTTGCCACCGACCGTCGATCACCTTCCACCCGGTAATGCGAACGCCGCCGCTTAGCACGGGCCGCTCGTCGCCGTACGCCTGGTAGAGGGTGGGGGCAGCCGGCGTCCCCGAGTCGGCCGGCTCGAAGACGATCGGCTGGTCGAGCCGGTAGGTCCCGCCGCGGACCGCCACGACCACGGGCCGCTGTCGGTGCGGCTCGTCAGCCCGGAGCCGGCGGACCAGTTGCTGCGCCCGGCCGAGCGTGGCCACGGGGCCGTCGCCCCGGGCCGCGTCGGGCCGGTCACGGCGGCCGGACCAGGCGTCGTTGCCGCCGGGTGACACGTAGAAGTCGGCGGCGGTCCCGGCCCGGGTAGTGCCGGCGGTCAACGCCGCTAGCGCGAACAGCGAAAGCAGGGCATTGCGCCATCGCATCACCAGACCTCCCGGTGCCGGCCGACGGTCACAACCGTGGACCGAGCACGTACACGAACCCATCCCCGACGCTGGCGACGATTTCCGACCGACCGTCGCCGTCCACGTCGGCCAGCACGACGGACGCCACCGGCGCGGCGAACGGAAGCGTCCACAGCGTCCGCGGCCCACTGCCGCCGTCGCCGATGCAGTGGAGCCGGCCGTCGCGGCCGCCGATCAGCAGTTCCGGCTCGCCGTCGCCGTCCACGTCGCCGCTCACCATCACGCCCGCCGCCGTGCCCAGCGGGTGCGCCCACAGATATTGGCCGGTGTCGGCGCGGATCAGGCGGAGCGTCCCGTCGGCCTCCACGGTCGCGACCCGCCAGTGGGGGTTGGCCCGAGAGGGCGGCAGCAGTCCCTCGGTGAACCGCTGCGGCCCAACGGCGAGCGGCCACCGCTCCGTCGGCTGCGGTTCGGCGAAGAGGCTGGCCTTGCCGTCGGCCGCGATGGCGCAGCGGCAGGCGTAGGCCCCGCCGAGGTAAATGAACGGGCGGGCCGCCGGGTCGGCCGGCCGGAGCACCGCCGGCGACGCGTAGGCCGGCCACCGGCCGGTCAGCGCCTGGAGCTGAACGGGGCCGACGAGGAGATCGCCGGTGCGGCCGTCGGCGACGCAGTAGTAGTCGGGGTTCGTGAACAGGATGTCGTCGGCCCCGTCGCCGTCGTAGTCCCAGACGGCCGTCCGCCCACCGAACGCCTGGAACGACCGGTCGATACCCTTGACCTCGTCCCGGCGGTAGACCGCGCGGCCGGTCCGGCCGTCCAGCACGTACGCCCGCGCCTCGGGCTTCATGCTGAACGCGAACACGTCCAGGTGTTTGCCGCCGGTGAACCGACCGACCGCGAAGTAGTGCGGCCGCTCGCTGTACTGGCCGCAGGCGGCGGTCTGCGGGAAGACGAACGTCCAGAGTTCCTTGCCGTCGGGGCCGTCGGCGCGGACGTGGAGGTCGCGGCCCGGATTCGTCCGGCCGGCCGTGAGCAGCGCCGGCCGGCCGTCGCCGAGCAGGTCGCACACGATCGGGACTTCCGTGGAATCGACCGTCCGCACCGGGCGGAGGGCGCCGGACTGGAGTTTGCAGATGGTGAGACGGGCATCGTCGTACAGGAGCAACTCGTTGCGGCCGTCCCCGTCCACGTCGGCGGCGAGCAGGTAGGCGACCGTCTTGCCCTCCAGGTCGGGAAGTGCGGGGCCGGCGGGATCGGCGGCCGGCGGCGGCAGCGGCTTCTCGACGACCTCGCCCGCGGGTGACAGGCCCCACGCCCGTTCGGCGCCCGTTGCGACGTCGGCCGTCACGAACGACTCGCGGCCGTCGCCGTCCACGGCGGTGACCGGGTCCCCGACCTTGATCGAGTTGAACTCGATCGCCCGGCGGTCGGTGGACGACGGGACCGTGACCTTGAGCCGGGTCCCGGCCGGGGCCGTCCAGATCTGTTGCAACTTGCCCTCGCGCAACGCCCACGCTTCCAGGGCCGGCGGCGGGTCGAACTGGACGGTCGTCGAACGGGCGCACAGAATCGCCCGCGGCCGGCCCGGGCCCCAGAGGGCCACGGTCGCCAGCGGGGCCAGGTCGTGTCCCTCAGCCTTGAGCGCGCCGGTGACGGCGTCCCAGACGAACAGGTGCCAGCGGCCGTCGCCGAGGCCGTCGAACAGGCCGGCGATCACCTCCGCCTTGCCGTCGCCGTCCACGTCGACGACGCCGTTGCTGATCGGCCGCAGGGCGCGCTTTTCCGTGGTGATGACGTCATCCCACCCGTGGGACCAGGCCAGCCTCAGCCGCCCGGTCCCGTCGTTGCGCAGCACGTCGACGTGTTTGGTCAGAGACACGTTGACGAAGTCCGGGGCTCCGTCGCCGTCCACGTCCACCAGTTCGTTCCACCCGTAGTGCCGGGCGCTCGCCGAGTGGGAATCCCACGTCTCATGTGAAACCACGCGACCGGTGGCCAGTTCGAAGCTCCAGACGTGGCACCAGCTGTTGACGACGCCAAAGACCTTGCCCGGCTCCTTGGGGGCCAGCTCGGCAACCATGACCGCCGGGTAGAGGACCTGGAACTCCGATGGCACGTGCGACCAGAGGCGCTTGGCTTGCCCGCCGTCGAGGGCCCACAGGGAGAACTCGCCCGTCTGGGCCGGGGCCACGCCCGCCCCCTGGCGGGCGGACGTGACCAGGAAGATTTGCTTGCCCGCCCGGCCGGGGACGTAGGCCCCGCACAGGCCGGTGAAGCCGAAGTCGCCGCTGAGGAAGTCGATGGCGGCCCGCGCCTTGCCGGTCTTTGCGTCGAGGATGACGTACGCCAGCCGCGTGCCGCCGACGTGCCCCGCACGCACGACCACCTCATTCGCCCTGTCGCCGTCCAGGTCGTCCACCCAGCAGACCTGAGCGATGTCGTATCCGGGCGTGTCGCTCGTCCAGAGCGGGCGGCCGTTGTGGTCGAACGCCGCCAGGCGCCCGCGGGCGACGACGAGCCAGTCCTGGCGGCGGCCCGCGCCGACGAGGTCGGCCCGCGTCCGGATGCCGGGCGAAGCGCCCAGGAAGTGCTTGGCGACGACCCGCGGCGGCCGGGCCATACCGCCCGCCAGCGGCTGGTACCCGGTCAGCCGGCCGTCGTGCCGCCACATCGGCCAATCCCCGGGGACCAGCGACGGGCGGCCGCACCAGTCCGGCGGGCGTGGCGGCGGCCCCGATTCACCGGATGCCGGCGTTCCGAGGGCGGCCGTCGCCCCGGCCGCGCCGGCGACGGCCAGAAAATCGCGGCGGTTCATCGAAGGCCCCCTCACCGGCGGATCGGCAAGGCCCGGCGGTCCCACCCCCATGCCTACGGCACGACGACCTCGCGGCTGTGACTCGGCCTGACCGGTCCGGCGGTTGGGATCGAGGGCGTCCAGGTGTCTGCTTTACGCCGTGCGGGCAGGTACGGCGACAAACAATGGCTGTGGCCGCGGGGGAGAGGAAGCCGACGTGAAGATGCGGGTTCAGCCGCCCGGCAGGTACGGAGGCGCGCCGGCCCCGCGAAGAAGCGCGGTGGTCGGGTTTACCAACCTTCGGTGTCGAAGTCGGCCGCCGGAGCGGTTATGCTCGGGGCATGGCCGACGTCACCGCGCTCCTCACTGCCGCCGAAGCCGGCGACCCGCAGGCCGCCGCCGACCTGCTCCCGCTCGTCTACGACGAGTTGCGCCGGCTGGCGGCCCAGAAGCTGGCGCACGAGAAGCCCGGCCAGACGCTGGACGCCACCGCCCTCGTCCATGAGGCGTACGTGCGACTCGTGGCGGACGAGAAGGCCGCCGGTGCCCGGGCCGGCGACCGGGGCTGCGCCAACCGCCGGCACTTCTTCGCGGCCGCCGCCGAGGCGATGCGGCGCATCCTCGTCGAGCGGGCCCGCCGGCGGGGGCGACACAAACACGGCGGCCGCCGGCGGCGGGAATACCCCGACCTCGACGCGCTCCAGGCCGGCGGCCCGGACGACGAGCTGCTGGCCCTGCACGGGGCCTTGGAGCAACTCGCCGCCCACGACCCGCTGAAGGCCCGCCTCGTCGAACTCCGGTTCTTCGCCGGCCTGACCCTGGCGCAGGCGGCTGAGTGCCTGGACATCTCCCCGTCCACCGCCGACCGCGGCTGGCGGTACGCCCGGGCCTGGCTGTACGCCGCCATGGCCGGCGCCGATCCCGAAAAAAAAATGACTTCCGGCTGACGTGTTTGGTGCCGCCGCGTCGCATATCAGACGGGCTGCGTCCGGCCGTGCGCCGGGTGCGCGCCCGAACAGTCCTCGGGGCCGTGAAGAGTGCATGGCGTCACTACCCGTTCCCTTCCCCGCCGGAGGAGGCTTCCCGATGGAACCTCGCCAACAGTCGAAGCAGGGGCCGACGGCCCCGCAGGTCGGCAGGCAGGAGCCCAAACCCAGGCTCCGGATCGTCAAACTGGAGCAGCGCGTCGCCCCCAAGATCGTGACCAACCACAACGAGACGCTGGTCCGCGCCCCGGCGACCGCCAGGCCCAAGGCGGCCGCAACCCGCAAGACGAACGGCCGCCTGACGATCGTCAAACTGGAGCAGCGCATCGCCCCCAAGCTGGCCACCAACCACAACGAGACGCTGGTGCGAGAGCCGGCGGTCGCCAAGCCGAAGACTGCCGAACACCGCAAGACGAACGGCCGGCTGACTATCGTGAAGCTGGAGCAGCGCGTCACCCCCAAGCTCGCCGTCAACCACAACGAGACGCTGGTGCTGGAGACGACGGTGGCCAAGCCGAGGGCCGCGGACGCGCGCGGCGAGAAGCCGAAGCCCAAGCTCGAGATCGTCAAGCTGGAGGAGCGGATCACGCCGGGCGAGAACCTCAACCACAACGAGACGTTCGTCCGTGACCGCCCGGCGGAAGCACGGTAGCCCGATCGACCGAGTGCGAGGGCCCTTCGGCCATGTCCCGGACGGCCGAACAAACGCAGGTCGGTCTTGAGGCGCAGCGGCGTCGCGTCCGCGCGCTGGCGGACGCGGCCGACGCCCACCGCAACCAGGCCGACTATCGCCGGGCCGAGTCACAGCTGCGGCTGGCACTGGCGGTCGCGGTGAAGGCCCTCGGCCGCGACGACCCTGTGGTCGGGACGCTCCTTAACAACCTGGCGGTGGTCCACAAGTACCAGGGGCGGTTCGCGGAAGCGGGCCGCCTCTACCGCCGGGCGTTGTCGCTCATGAAACGACAGCTCGGTCCCAACCACCCGGCATTGGCCGCCGTCTACCACAACCTCGGCGGGCTGGAGCACGCCCGCGGCCGGCATGCCCGCGGCGAGCCGGCCGCCCGCCGCGGCGTGGCCATCCGCCAGGCGGCGCTGGGCCCCGACCACCCCGACGTGGCTGCGGACCTGGCGGCCCTGGCGGCGCTGCTCGACGGACAGGGCAAGTACGACGAAGCGGAGTCGCTCTATCGCCGGGCGCTGGCCGTCTTCGAGCGCGTCTTCGGCCCGGAGCATGACGAAGTCGCCGTAAACCTGAACAACCTGGCCGCCCTGCGGCACGCACGGGGCGACGCCGCGGGGGCCGAGCGGCTCTACCGCCGCGCCCTGGCGATCAAGGAGAAGCTGCTCGGGCCGTGCCACCCGGACACGGCCCTGACCCTGAACAACCTGGCCGTGCTCCGCAAGGCGCGGGGCGGGCGGGCGGAGGCGGCGGCGCTGTACCGGCGGGCGCTGGCCGTCTTCGAGCGGACGCTGGGCCGGCGGCACCCCCGGACCGTCGCGTGCCGCGCCAACTACCGCCTCCTGGGCACACCGGAAAGCGAGCCGCCGGGGTCAGCCCGCCGGTCGAAATCGTAGCCGCCGGGGCGGGCGACCGACATGCCGGACCTTGTCACGCCACTACCCGCCCGCCGCCCCGATCTGGTCATCCGGCCGCTCGGCGACGAGGGCCGGTACGTGGTGAAGGACTCGCGCACGGGCGCGTTCTTCCAGTTCGGCGAGGCGGAACACCTCCTGCTGACCCAGCTCGACGGGTCGCGCACCACCGGGGCCGTTCAATCAGCCTACGCGGAGCGGTTCGGCGAACCCCTGTCCGACGCCGACCTGGACGAGTTCGTCGAGCTGGCACAGGCGCACGGGCTTCTGGCGGATGGCGGGGCCGACGGGGAGCGACGTGTGCCGGGGGGCGGGCCGGACCGGCCCGCGGCCGCGCCGCCGCAACCCGGGCACGGGATCCTTTCCTGGCGGCGGAGTCTCTTCGACCCCGACCGGCTGTTCGCCCGGCTGGCGCCGCGACTCTGGTTCTTCTGGACGCCGGCCTTCCTGGTCGTCTCGGCCGGCGGCGTCCTTCTCGCCGCCGTCGTAGTCTGGAGCAATCGGCACGAGCTGGCCGCCGGTCTCGTCCCCGCCCTGCGCTGGCAGACGGCCGTCCTCGTCTGGTTCACATTGCTCGGGGTCAGTGTCCTGCACGAGTGCGCCCACGGGCTGACCTGCAAGCACTACGGCGGCCAGGTCCACGAGATCGGGGTGCTGCTGCTGTGCCTGCTGCCGTGCTTCTACTGCAACGTCTCCGACGCCTGGCTGTTCCGGGAGCGGTCGAAACGGCTGTGGGTGACGTTTGCCGGCGGCTGGTTCGAGTTGTTCCTGTGGGCGCTGGCGGTCTTCGTCTGGCGGCTGACGCTGCCGGGCACGCTGACCAACCACCTCGCGTTCGTGGTGCTGTCGGCCTGCGGCGTCCAGACGCTGTTCAACTTCAACCCGCTGTTGAAGCTCGACGGCTACTACCTGCTCAGCGACTGGCTGGAGGTCCCCAACCTCCGGCAGCGGGCGGCCGACTCGCTCAAGGGCCACCTGCGCTGGCT
>DASXAN010000282.1:0-2942 GCA_036406755.1 Gemmataceae bacterium | reverse complement strand
CGGAACGAGGAGAAGGCCCTCGACCGCAAGGGGGTGAACGTCTTCTACCGGTGGATCGTGGCCCAGGTCGCGGCCGACCGTCCACTGAATGAGTTCGCAAGGGAGGTGCTCGCGGCCCGGGGCAGCACCTACGCGAACCCGCCGGCGAACTTCTGGCGGGCGGTCCGCGACCCGCTCCTGCGGGCCGAGTCGGTGGCCCAGGTGTTCCTCGGGGTGCGGGTCGGGTGCGCCCGCTGCCACAACCACCCGTTCGACCGCTGGACGCAGAACGACTACCACGAGTGGGCCGCGTACTTCGCCCGGGTGCAGTACCGCGTCGTCGGCAACGACCGGCAGGACAAGTTCGACAAGCACGAGTTCGCCGGCGAGCAGGTGGTGTGGATGGACCGCCAGGGCGAGCTGACCAACCCGCGGACCGGCAAGCCGGCGCCGCCGAAGCTCCTCGGCGACGACAAGCCCGCCGCCCTGGCCCCCGACGCCGACCGGCTGCAAGTCCTCGCCGACTGGGTCGCCGACCCGGCCAACCCGTTCTTCGCCAAGGCCCAGGCCAACCGCGTCTGGTACCACCTGTTCGGCCGCGGCCTGGTCGAACCGAACGACGACTTCCGGGCCGCCAACCCGCCGGCCAACCCGGAGTTGCTCGACGCGCTGGCGGCCGACTTCGCCGCCCACAAGTTCGACCTGAAGCATCTGGTCCGGCTGATCCTGAACTCGCAGACCTACCAAGTGTCCGCCGCGACCGACGACACGAACCGGGACGACGTCACCAACTTCACGCACGCGCTGATCCGGCCGGTGAAGGCGGAGCCGCTGCTGGACGCTTTCAGTCAAGTCTTGGAGGCGCCGGTGAAGTTCGACGGGTTCCCGCTCGGGACACGCGCGGTCGAGTTGCCGGACGCCCAGGTCGGCGCCCGCGGCGTGCTGCCGGGCGCGGGGCCGCGATTCTTGAAAGCGTTCGGCAAGCCGGACCGGCTCCTGAGCTGCGAGTGCGAGCGGGGCGACGACACGACGCTGGTCCAGGCATTCCAACTGCTGACCGGCGGGCTGCTGCACCAAATGCTCACCCGCCCGGACAACCGTCTCGGCCGGCTGATGGCCGAAGGCCGGGACGACACGGCCATCGTCGAGGAGCTGTACCTGGCGGCGCTCTGTCGGTTGCCGACGGACCGGGAAAGGGAAGCGGCCGTGGCACTGGTCGCGCGATCGAAGGACCGGCGGGCCGGTCTGGAGGACGTGGCCTGGGGCGTGCTGAACGCGAAGGAGTTCCTGCTGCGGCGGTGACGGCTTGACGGTCGGGCGGCGGCGCGCGACGATGCCGGGTGGCCCGTGTTCGGCGTTTCGGGAGGTGTCCCATGCGCTGGCTCATCACGGCGGTGGCGCTCGTCCTGGTGGCGTCCGCGGCGGCGGCGTGTATCAACGACCGCGAGGTCGAGTCGCACGAGCGCGAGTTCAAGTCTCAGTACCTGGCCCCGCGGCCGCAGGAGTCGCCGTCGCCGCAGGAGACGAATCTGCCGCTAGCGGCGGCCGGCGGCGGGCTACTCCTGCTCACGGCCGCGGCGGTCGTCGCCGGCCGGTCGGCGTGAACCATGTCCGCCCCGCGTTCCCGCCCCGCCCGCCTGCTGGCCGTCGCCATAGCAGCCGCGGCGGGCGGCGTCCTGGCACACACCTTATCGCGGCCGTTTGTGCCCGACCGCCCGGCCGCCCTAGTGCTGCCGTACCCGCACCACATCCCGAAGACACCCGGCGGCGTGTCGCTGCGGTTTGCGATGGTCCAAGACGTGCTGCACGAGCGGTTCGACCGCCACGGCCCGGCCTACTATGCCGAGCGGAACCGCCGGGCCCGCGCGGAGTTGGCCAGCCTTCAGCCCGGCGACCGCTGGGATTCGCTCTCCGATGACCTCGGCGCCGGCCTGGACCGCCTCGGCGACGACGACGAGGCTGTGCGCGTGTTGCGGGCCAAGCTGGCGTCGCAGACAGCCCGCGGCGTCACCGGCCGCGGGCTGTACACGACCTACGCCAACCTCGGCACGTTCCTGATCCACGGCAGCTTCCGCGCCGCCCAGGCCGGCGACGCCGCGGCTAAGGAACGGCTGTACGAGGGGCATGGGTACATCCGCAAGGCGATCGAGGTCAAGCCGGACGCGCATTTCGGGCGGGAGCAGTGGCAGGCGGCGGCGGTTGAATTCCTGGTGGTGGCGATCGTCGATCGGAAACTGTTGCGGAAGTTCGACCTGATCGGTAATCGGCTCGACGCGGAGATCGACCCGTCGGAGCGGCGGGCGTTCTTTCGCGTCATGCCTGCCGATTCGGGGGTGCCTGACATCAGAGATGCGTGGGTCAACTGGGGTGAGGCCCGGCGCACGGCGTACGGTCTGAGAGCCGGCAACATCGCACCAGAGGACGCTAGCTCATACCGGCGATACATCACCCAGGTCGGAGCCGAGGAGGGTTGGCCGGCAAACCTGATAATATCGCACCCCAAGCCGATACCGTTCGACGAGCCGGTGCTCGGCCTGATCGGCATGTGGCGGCAGGGCGGCGGGGCGAGTCCGCACTTCGCCCTGTGCCTGGGCGAGACGATGCTCCGCGTCGGCCAGCGGTACCTCGCCTGGTCCGCGTTCGAGCGGGCATCCCGGCTGGCTGACCGCTACTGGCCGGACACGGACCTGCAGCAGTTCCTTCGCGACCACTGCCGCAAACGACAGCAGATGATCGAGCAACGGTTACCGCCGGACGAGGTCGCCGAACTGCGGCCGCGGTTCGACGCCGAGTTGGAATACGGGCGGCGGTATCAGCGGGAGTATCAGCAATACGAGGCGGACCAGATCGTCCAGGGCCGGTCGATCGAGGACGAGCACTTCTACGACGCCTTCCACGCCGGCCGGAAGCCGATCGCGTCGCCGGTCGGGCCGGAGGACGAATTGCGGGTAATCAGCGAGACG
>DASXAN010000281.1:0-5148 GCA_036406755.1 Gemmataceae bacterium | reverse complement strand
GGGCGTTGCTGGTCGAGAGCCGCGTGCTCGGCCGCGGCGGCTCCTGCGCGCGGATCAGCCGCCGCATCTCCTCCCACGCCGCCTCGCGGAGCTGCAAGCGGCTGATGGGCGTTGTCCCGGTCAGCAGCTCGTAGAGGATGACGCCGAGCGCGTAGATGTCGGTGCGGGTGTCCACGTCCAGGGCGTTGATGCCGACCTGCTCCGGGGCCATGTACAGCGGCGTGCCGACCACCGCCCCGAACGACGTGTGCAGCGTCTTCTCCGTCAGCGCCTGCGGGCCGTGCAGGGCCTTGGCCAGGCCGAAGTCGATCACCTTCGGCACCGGCGTGCCGTCGTGTTCGGTCACCAGGACGTTGGACGGCTTCAGGTCGCGGTGGATGATGCCCTTCTGGTGGGCGTGCTGGACGGCGGAGCAGACCTGCGCGAACAGGTCCAGCCGGTCGCGGACGCTGAGCCGGCGGTCGTCGCAGTACGCCGTCAGCGGCAGGCCCTTGACCAGCTCCATGACGAAGTACGGGCGGCCAGTTTCGGTCGTGCCGCCGTCGAGGACCTTGGCGATGTTCGGGTGGTCCATCAGCGCCAGCGCCTGCCGCTCGGCCTCGAACCGGGCCAGCACCGCCCGTGAGTCCATGCCCGGCTTGATGAGTTTCAGCGCCACCAGCCGCTTGACCGGCTGCCGCTGCTCGGCCATCCAGACCGTGCCCATGCCGCCCTCGCCGATCTCCTCCAGCAGCTTGTACCGGCCGGCGATCACCGTGCCGGCCACGTCGGCCGGGTCGTCGATCGTGCCGCCGGCGAGCGGGCGGTCCACGGCCGGGGCGGGATGGTCGTGGGCGGCGAGGAGGACGTCCAGCCGCCGCCGCAGCTCGGCGTCGCCGCCGCACTCGCGGTCCAAGAGCGCGGCGCGGGCGGCGGGGTCGGGTGCGTCGAGGGCGGCGGCGAACAGGTCCTTGACGCGGCGGGGGTCGGCGGGCATGGCGGCGTCCTCCGGGGCTCTCCCCGTTTGGCGCAGGACGGCCCAAATCCGTCTCACGGATTGTCGGCGGACTGACAAAGACGTGCAAGGGTCTGACGTCAGGACGCGGCCGACGGACGGGACCGGGATCGCCGCCGCAGGGCCAGCCCGACGGCCGCCACCCCGGCCAGGGCCAGGGCCGAGGGCTCCGGCACCGCCGTCACGCCGACGAACGGCGCCCCGTCGGCGAACTTGAACAGCTCCGCCGACCCGCCGTCCAGGTCGAACGCCCACCGGTACTTGCCGCCGCCGATCGACGTGAGCGGGATCGTCTCGACCGCCCCGGTGTCGGGGTTGAGCACGTCGAGGCCGGTCAGGTGGCCGGCCGCGGAGCCGAACAGGAAGTCCATGGTGATGTGCTGGCGGGCGTCGGCGGCCGGGCCGGTCGCGTCCGTCAGGCCGTTGACCACCATCATGTACACCTCGTTGGTGTAGTTCGGCCCGTCGAAGCTTTCGTCGAGCGGCTTGAACCAGCTGACGATCACGTCCCCCGGCTGGCCGTTGTTCTTCGTGCCGGTGTTGGTCACGCTCCAGCCGGTCAGGTACGGGTCGTTCCGCTGGAAGACCCAGTCGGTGTAGCTGTTCGGAGCCTGGGCGTCGGCGGCGAACCCGATCGGCACGGCGTTGGGCACGTTCGTGCCACTGGTGGAATCGAAGTGCTTGCCGCGGATGAACATGATGTCGGTCGTCGCCTGGCCGCCGTCCGGGTGGACGTTGATCGGCTGCAAGCGGGTCAGGGCCGCGCCGAAGTTGCGGGCCTGGGCGTTGATGGTCGCCTGGTCGAAGTACCGCTGGTTGGGGGAGTTGTCGCCGCCGGCGGCGTTGTTGAACAGCGACGACGCGCCGCTGTTGTAGGTGAAGTCGGTCAGGTACTTGACGTTGAACGCCAGCGCGGCGAACGTGTTCAGCCGCTGCTCGGAGCCGGACGGGTCGCGGTCGGTGGCGTCGTGGAACGTCTGGCGGTAGATGGCCAGCGGGATGTCGTTGTCCAGGGCGTGGACGCGGTAGCGGCGGAGGTCGCCGTACCAGTTGGTCGGGCTGCCGCCGGCCGGGCCGCCGCCGGGCTGGAACGGGTAGGTGTCGAAGCTGATCATGTCCGGCCGGGCCCGGCTGATGAAGTCGCCCAGGGCGGCGTCGCCCACCTGCCCGCCGTAGTTGTTCGTGTACAGGATGGTGTTCGGGAAGTTGGCCCGGACCGAATTGAACCAGTTGACGTAGTAGTTGCGGGTGGCGGTGTCGTTGAGGTTCGGCTCGTCGCCGAGGCTCAGGGCGACGAGCTTGCTCATGTACGGCCCCTCGCCGCCCAGGGGCGGCATCTCGGGCACCTGGTCGGTGGTGTAGTGGTCGCGGACCCAGCGGGCCCACGGGATCGATCCCGGGGCCGGCCCCTGGGCCGCCGTGTCGGAGTCCCACACCCAGTTGACGGAGCTGTAGTTGGCCGCCTGGTAGGTGCTCAGGTGGAACGGGTCGAAGTTGGTGACCATGCCCTGGACCTGCAGGCCCTGGTCGATCAGGATCTGGTAGCCCTTGGGCAGCGTCGCGGGTTGGGCGCGGGCGGCGGGGGCCAGGAGCAGCAGGCCGACGGCGGAGGCGAGGGCGCCGGTCGTGACCCGGCGGCGGGGATGGACGGTCATGAAACCTCACGGCGAGACACGATGGCGAGGCCGCTTGCGGCTATGCGGGCGATTGCTCGCATAGCCGCAAGCGGCAAAGGCAGGTCACGGCACGCGGATGCCGAACAGGTTGACCGGCACGATCTGCAGGGTGTTCACCTCCGGCTTGACGTCCGTCCACGGGATGGCCCGGCGGTCGGCCATCACCTTCTTCACGTACCCGACCACGTACGGGCTGACCTGCAACGCCGGCTGGCCGAGCAGCGCCGACCCGGCCAGGTTCGTCCCGCGGATCGGGTGCAGGTCGTCCAGCTTGTGCTTCTCCGGCCGGCCGCTCATCTTCGCCGTCATGGCCCGGAACACCGTCTCCGCGTCGGCCTTGGCCCGGGTGTCCTTTTCGCCGAACAGGAAGCACATCGGCGTCTTGTCCCGCATCATCGGGTGGCTGCGGATCCACGCCGGCATGTCCATGTTCGGGGCCAGCCCGGTCCCGGCCGGCAGGTTCGGCCGTATGACCAGGCTCAGCCACACCCCGGCGGCAATGTCCGCCCCGGCGTTGTACTCCGTCCCGTAGCTCTGCAGGGCGTTCTGCCCGATCCGGTAGACTCGGCCGTACTCGGCGGCGGTGAACAGGAACCCCAGCCCGGCCCCCTCCTGGGCGCCGAGGACGATCAGGCTGTGGACGTTCACCTCCCCGGCGTCGTTCTTCTGCTCGAAGAACCGGCGGGCGGCGGCCACGTCGTTGACCAAAAACGGGAAGTACGACGGCTTGAAGTCGTTGACGCTGATGGCCGTCTTCTTGATGTTCGCCGTCCCGCCGCGGATGCCGTCCCGGTTGAACGCGAAGTTCCAGAACGCCTGCGGGTTGTTCAGCTGGGTGCTCTGGCCGTGGCCGCGGAGGTCGAACGTCAGGACGGCGAAGTTCTCCGCCTGCAGCGCCCGGGCCAGGCTGATCCAGTCGGCCTTGGACCGGTCGCTGGCGTAGCTGTGAACCATGAGGACGCACGGCGTGTCCCGCCCGCCGCGGGGGCTGCGGAAGTAGGTGCCGACCAGGTCCACGCCGTCGGCGGTGAGGATCGACACCTGCTGGGCGGTCGGGTCGGCGGCGGCCGGGGCGGGCTGGGTCTGCTGGGCCGGCCCGGCCGCCGCCGCCGCGAAGACGGTCAGCGCCGCGGCCAGTGGCCCCACCACGGCGGATCGACGAATCATGGGTACACCTCCGTCACGGGCCGCTCGGTCGTTGCCCCTCTGTGCATCCTAAGTTGCGCCGCCACAGCGGTCAATGCGGCGCGGCGGCCGGGGGCGGGCGGCCGGCGGCCGGGAGTTCGGGGACGGGGGGTCGGGCCGACCGGTCGGGCGGAGGGCGAATCGGACCGGGGCGGTGATGAGATGGAAATGAGATGACGATGAGATTTTTCCTTTGCCACCACGATTTCGGATGGGTAAGCTAGGTGTCCGGCCGACCGTTTTTCGACTCGACTCGCGCCCCCGTCCGATGCCGTGACCTCCTCGGAGGGCCCCCCATGCCGCGCCGCAGGTCCGCGTTCACGCTCATCGAACTCCTGGTCGTCATCGCCATCATCGCCATCCTCATTGGACTGCTCCTGCCCGCCGTCCAGCGGGTTCGGGAAACCGCCAACCGGACGAAGTGTACGAACAACCTCAAGCAGATCGGCCTGGCGATGCACAACTACCACGACGCCAACGGCCGGTTCCCCCCGGGCATCTCCGGCCATTTCAACTACATCTTCTACATCCTCCCGTTCATCGAGCGGTCGGACCTGGCGGCCAGGTTCAACATGAGCCTGCCGGCCAACTACTGGAACACCGGCACCAACCTGGCGGGGACCAAGAACGAGATCCCGCTGTTGCTATGCCCGTCGGTACCGAGCGACCGGATGGGCCTGCCCGGCGGGGCCGACGCCGGCCAGCGGGTCTACGCCAACGACTACCCGGTGTCGGACACGATCGGCGGCCCGGCCCGGTCTGGCATGATCCCGGGCGTGTCGCTGACGGCCCGGCAGTACCAGGGATTCTTCATGCGGCTGAAATACAGCACGACGGCGGTGAACGGGGTGCTGGAGCTGGATGACCCGAGGAAAGCCCCGTCCATCCCCGACATTGAGGACGGCATCTCGACCACGTTCATGGTGTTCGAGGACGCCGGCCGGCCGGTCCGGTGGGAGGGCAACCGGCAGAACCAAACGTCGGGCGGCTACCCGGCGGACAACGGCAGCTGGGCCGACGCCCAGAACAAGATCACCGTCGAGTTCGTCTGCCGCACCAACCAGGTGATCAACTGCAACAACGGCAACGAGATCTACTCGTTCCACGTCAACGGGGCGCTGTTCCTGTTCGGCGGCGGGGCGGTGGCGTTCCTCCGCGAGGACATCAACCCGCGGACGTTCGTCGCCCTGTACTCCCGGGCCGGCGGCGAGCCGACGCCGAACGACTGGCAGTAACTCTCCGGGCGAGCGGGGTTGCGTGAGCGCCCCGAGGGCAACCAAATGTCACGGACAT
>DASXAN010000280.1:0-3331 GCA_036406755.1 Gemmataceae bacterium | reverse complement strand
CGCCCGGGGAATCCGGGCGGCCGCCGCGTCGCTTTGCTTCGGCCCGTGGCTGACGACCCGGCGCCGGCACGCTTTCTGCCGGGGGCCGGGCGAGCGGCGGCCCCCGCGGACGCGGAACTGAAACGCTTCGCGATGGCGGGTGACCGGCGCCGGCAACAAACGACGGCGCGGGCGGCCCGTCTGCCATCAGGCGGGCCGCCCGCGCCGTTTCATCTGCCGCCCTCGGCGTCACTCGTGCCGCATGACGACCGTGCCGTTGAGCGTCCGCCCGGCCAGGAACATGCTCGTCGGCAGCCAGGTGACGTTGTTGTATGGCACCGACACGGTCACCGTGACCTGGTCGCCCGGCAGGGCCGTGTTCACGTTGGCCGTCTGGCCGTTCACCTGGATCACCGTGTTCGCCCCGTTGAACCCGGCGTTGGCCAGTGCCCCGGTCACCGCGTTGGTCACGTCCGTGTTGCTGGTGCCCTGCAGGACGCCGACGCGGGCGCCGTTGCGGGCGGCGCTGTTGAGCATCTCCAACACCATCATGGCACGGCCGATTTCGATGATGCCGAAGACCAGCAGGAACAGCAGCGACGCCACCACGGCGAATTCGACCGCGGCGGCGCCCCGCCGAACGGGGCGGCCGGCGCCGCGGGCGGCCCGGATCGTGACCAGACGCATCACCTGAACCCTCCCGAATAGGCCGTTGGACGGTGTGTGCCCGCGGCACGGCGGTCGCCAATCCGGCCGAGGCCGGCCGGCAACGGTCGCACCAAATCTGCCGTCTTGCCGCGGCGTGTTGTCGCACAATCCTAGGTTATGCTCTCCCCAAATGAGAACCGGGCGCGAAAAAATGCCGGCCGGCCCCGACCCCGATGTGGGTTGCGCCACTCGGAATGACCGGCGTTTCGCGCCGGGCAAAACAATCCTGCGGGATTTGACTCTCCGCCGGAGCGAACTACACTTGCACCCAGTGGCCTGCAGCGCTGAGGCTGGGACAGCCGGGACCGACCGCCCGGCGACGACCGCGAAGGCGGTCCCCGGCCATGGCGCTCCCACATCCCTGACGCCGGCCATTCGGCCGCCGCGGCCGTCCGTCGGAGACGGCGGCCGCGGCGGGCATGACCCGACCAGCCGCCAGCTGGCGACCGGGCCGGGGCACACCCTTTTTTCCCACCGGGCGTTTGACGCCGCCTGAATCGCGACCTACCGTTCCCCTACAGCGACCCACAATCGCGCCCGCCCCGACCCCACCGGGCGGGTGACCGCACCCCCCTCACCGCGGCCGGGCCGCTCTGACCGACCCTGATCGGCGAAGTGTGAGCGCCGCCCGCCCCGGCCCACCTCACCCACCTGACCCGAACGCCGGGAGCCTGCCGTGACCCGACACCCTGCCGCACCCCGTGCCGGCGCCGTCGTCCCGATGGTGGCCATCCTGCTGGTCGTCATCCTGGGGATGGTCGCGTTCGCCGTGGACATCGGCTACCTGAGCGTGGTCCAGAAGGAGATGCAGAACGCGGCCGACGCCGCCGCCATGGCCGGGGCGGCCAAGATGCTCGACCGCGGCGCCCTGAAGGGGGTGCCGAACCAGTCCGGCACCAACGCGGCCGCCCGGGACGAGGCCCAAGAGTTCTCCGCGCTGAACAAGGGCGGGGGCGTCAGCCTGACGCTGAGCCGCAACGACAGCAATGCCGCCACCGGGGACATCGTCATCGGCCGGCTGGACAGCCCGAACCTCTACACGGCCAACATCGACCCGAATTCCGCCCGGCCGAACTCCGTCCGCGTCAAGGTCAACCGCAATTCGGCCGAGAACGGGCCGGTCCCCCTGTTCTTCGGCACGGTCTTCGGCCGCAAGACGCAGAACATGACGGTCACGGCCACGGCCACCTACGAGAAGGACGGCGTCCGCGGGTTCCGGGTGGCCGCGTCCGGGGCGGCGACGAGCAAGCTGCTCCCGTTCACCCTGGAAGTCCACCAGTGGACCAACGCCCCCGGCGACCCGTGGTACGACGCGTCCCTGCCGGGCGGGGTGATGCAGGCCCAGGGGCCGGACGCCTGGACGTACGACCCGAACACCCACACGTACGCCCCCGGCAGCGACGGGGTCCACGAGGTCAACCTGTACCCGACCAAGGGGAACTCCCCGGGCAACTTCGGGACGGTCAACCTCGGCCAGTCCAATAACGGCACGCCGGAGCTGGAGCGGCAGATCCTCTACGGGCCGAACGCGACGGACATGGCGGCGTTCGGCGGGCAGATCGCCCTGGGGGCGGACGGCACGCTCGTCCTGCCGGGCAACCCGGGCATCAGCGCCGGGTTCAAGGACGACCTCGCTTCGATCCGCGGCCAGCTGCGGATCATCCCGCTGTACCAGTCGGTCACCGGCCAGGGGGCCAACACCTACTACACGATCGTCGCCTTCGTCGGCATGACCATCCTCGACGTCGACCTGACCGGGAACAACAAGCACGTGACCATCCAGCCGGAGTACGTCGCGGACGTGACGGCCATGACCGGCGGGACGGCCAGCAACAGCTTCTTCGTCACCAAGCCGCTGCGGCTGACCCGCTGACGGCGGCCGGCCAATCCCACCCCAACCGCACCGAGGTGCCCATGTTGACACGCGTCTTCCGGTCGGGTCGCATCGTCCGGGCCGGGCTGGTCGCCCTGGCCGCCGCCGTCGTCCTCATGACGCCCCCGACCGGCCAGGCCCGGTCCGGCGGGCCGATCGTCCGCATCGAGCAGGACTGGCAGCTGATCGTCGGCAGCCCGGACCCGAACCTGTGCTCGCCGCAGCTGTTCATCATGCTCTACCCGGAGTCGGGCGGGTCCTACAGCTGCCAGTTCCTGATCAACTACAACGACCAGCCGAAGTTCTCCGCCGGCGGCGTGCAGATCCAGGTCTGGCAGGACGGCACCGTCCTGGACGGGGCCGACAACTCCCCGAACCAGGCCATCCTCCAGAACGACGGCGAGACGGTCACGTTCACCCTGGTCATGGAGATCAAGAACGGCAAGCTGACCTTCAGCGCCCAGAACGTCTCGTCCCCCAGCTTCGGGGACATCAGCCACCTGACGACCAGCGTGACCTACGGCCCGACCGACTTCTCCAAATACCAGACCAGCGACTCCGTCGCCAACTCCGGCATCCTGTTCGGCTCCAACCGCGTCACGTCGCTGACGCTGCAACAGGTGCGGAAGATCGACCAGTCCGGGAACGTGACGACCGAGCTGCCGCAGGTCGTCTACCCGTCGGCCGGCAAGTGACCGGCCGCCCGGGGAAACCCCAAAACCCAAGCACCAAATCCCAAACTTTTTTTGGGATTTGGTGCTTGGGTTTTGG
>DASXAN010000279.1:0-2734 GCA_036406755.1 Gemmataceae bacterium | reverse complement strand
CCCGGCCGCGGCTCATCCTTCCACGTCAATCCGCCGGGCCAGCTCCAGCTCCGCCCGCAGCGACTCGCGCGCCGGCCGGGCCGAGTGTCGCGGGTCCAGGCAGAACAGGTCCCACTGCTCCCCCTCCACGCCCCACTGGCGGACGTACCACTGGTCGCGGTCGTTCTTCTGGAGCGGGAACAGGGCGCACGCGGCCGGCTTGTACCGGAACGCGTCCCCCTCGGCCGCCCCCAGCTGGTGCAAAACACACCCGCGGTTGAAGAACGCGCACCACCCGTCGCTGACTCGCAGCTTCGGCAGGCCGCCGGGGTGCAAGCCGCCGAGGAACCCGTCGGCCTGGATCAACTCGCGGGCTTCGGGCCGGAGAAGTGGCAACAGCCGGGGCAAGGCGGACCGGATGGCGTCGGCCTCGTCGGGGTAGACGGGCGGCTCGCCCTCACGGCAGCAGACGCCGTCGCACCCGCGGCCGAACACGCACTCGAACGTCGCCGTGGCCAGGTTGGTGACGACCGGCAAGGGGGTATTCATGGAGTCCGTTCCTGACGGGCTGACTAACCGACGGTCGCCGCCTCCCCGTTCGCCCGCAGGGCCGACCGCCGGCCGCGGGCCACCGCCCGCTGCACCAGCTGGACGGTGAATTCCGCCCACGGCAGCCCGGCCGCCGCCAGCGCCCCGGACAGGCCGGCGCCCGGGCTATAGGACGGGTTCGGGTTGACCTCCAAAATGTACGGCTTGGCCGGCGCTTTGACCCGGAAGTCCACCCGGGCGTAGTCCCGGCAGCCGAGCGCCCGGAACGCCTGTTTCGCCAGCCGCTCCAGCCGGGCCTTCAGCCGCGGCGGCACGTCGTCCGGGTTGTACGCCGGCGGGGTGGCCTCGTAGTCCGGCGTGCCGGGCTTCCACTTGGCGTCGTAGGTGACGATCGGCCAGTACGCGGGGTCGTCGTTGACGAACTTGATCTCGGACAGCGGCAGCACCCGCAGGTCCGGGGCCTCGACCAGCCCGACGTTGAACTCCCGCCCCGGGACGAACTCCTCGACCAGCACCGGCGGGCCGTACTCCTCCAGGAGGTACGCCACCCGCCGCTCCAGCGCCTCCTGGCTCTCGACGACGCTGCCCTGATCCAGTCCGACGCTGGCGTCCTGGTTGGACGGCTTGGCGATGACCGGCCAGGCGAGCGGGCAGTCGCCGACCGGCAGGCGGTCCACGGTGAAGAAGTCGGGGGTGGGCAGGCGGGCGCCGCGGAGCAGGTGCTTGGTCAGCGGCTTGTGCCGGGCCAGGCAGATCGGCTGCAACGGGCAGCCCGTGTACGGCAGGCCGAGCCACTCCAGGGCGCCGACGGCGAACGCCTCGGTGTCCCCCCAGTCGGGCAGGCCCTCGAACAGGTTGAAGACGACGTCCGGCCGGGCCTTGCGGACGCCGGCGACCAGGGCGGCGGGGTCGCGGCCGGCGACGCCCAGCCGGGCGACGGCGTACCCGGCCGCCTTCAGAACCGCTTCCACCTGTGCGGCGGTGTCAAGGATTTCGTGCTCGGAGTCGGCGTCGCGGTGGTCGGGCGGGAGGGTCGGTTCGTTGTAAAGGACCAGGACGCGGGTGGGACGCATGAGGGGGGTCTCAAGCCCACCCGCGGCGGCGGGTGGGTTCTTTTTCACCCACCCGCCGCCGCGGGTGGGCTTGGGGGTCAGCTCACGAAGCGCCGAGCCGCTCCAGCGCGGCGTCGAGGATCATCCCGATCAACTCGGCGTGGCCGATCCCGACCAGGCCGGCGAGGATCACCAGATCGCTCGACTCCGGATTCAGGCCCGGCAGGGGGTTGGCCTCCAGGAAGTACGGCACGCCGTCCCGCAACCGGAAGTCGATCCGGGCCACGTCCCGGCAGCCGAGGGTTCGGTAGCTCGTCAGCGTCGCCGCCTCGACTGCCGCCAGGGTGTCCGGCGGGAGCCGGGCCGGGCACTCGTACCGCACCTGATTGCGGAAGTCGCGCTTGACTTCGAGAGAGTAGACGAACGGACCGGCCGTCTGATTCGGAATCACCCGCATGACGCCGAGGATTCGCGGGGAGTCGTTGCCGACGATGCCGACCGTCAGCTCGTCGCCGGGGATGAACTCCTCGACGAGGAGTGGCTGACGGTAGTTCCGTTGCTGCTCGGCGATGGCGGCGACCAGTTCCCGGGGCGAATTGACCAAGCATTTCCCGCGGATGCCCTTACTTGACCCCTCCCACGCCGGCTTGACGATCGCCGGGAAGGGCAGGTCGGCCAGCGAGACCGGAACGCCGGGCGGGAGGAGCACGCCCTGGGGCACCCGCACTCCGGCCGACGCCACCAGCCGGCGGGCCACGTCCTTGTCCAGCGCCGCCGCCAGGGTCAGCGGGTCCGAACCGGTGTACGGCACGCCCAACAGCTCGCAGACGGCCGGCACCCGGGCCTCCCGTGACCGGCCGACGCCCTCGCCCTCGGCGATGTTGAACACCAAGTCCGGCGGAGCCGCGAGCAACTTCTCCACCAGCCCCCGGCCGTCGCCCAACTCAGTGACGGTGTGGCCCTTGGCCCGCAGGGCGGCGGCGATGGCCCGGACGGTCATCGGGCTGTCGAACTCCTCGGCCCAGTCGTCGGGCAGGTCCGGGGTGGACGGGGCGTCGGGTTTCAGGTCGAAGGCGATGCCGATGTGCATGAATGAAACCCCCTGTGACGCCGCGACCCGAGTCCGCGAGGGGAGCGCTGGAGCGCTCCCCTCG
>DASXAN010000278.1:0-13355 GCA_036406755.1 Gemmataceae bacterium | reverse complement strand
GCGTTAGCCCAGGGCGCGAGCCCTGGGTTTCCGTGCCCGAGAAATGGCCGCAGCCCCGGAGGGGCGACACATTTCGGTGTGTCGCCCCTCCGGGACTGCTCGACTTCTGTGGTCACCATGACCCAGGGCTCGCGCCCTGGGCTAACGCTGTGCCGCCCCTTCGGGGCTAACACCGGTCACCGGCTCGGCGCTAGACCGGCCGCGTTCATTTGCCCGCCACCGCCTCGCCGGCCGGGGCCAGCTCGTAGCACACCGCCTCCTCGCCGTTGCGGACGTACAGCTTGCCGTGCGCCACCACCGGGTGGTTCCACGTCTTGCCCTCGACCGCCTGGACCCGGGCCAACTCCGTCCGCCGCTCCGGGTTCGCCTCCACCAGCGCCACCTCGCCCTTCTCCGTCACGACCACGAGCAGGTCCTGGTCCGGCAGCAGCAGCACCTGGCCGGCCCCGTAGCCCCGCTCCTTCCACGTCCCCTTGCCGGTCTCCACGTTCACGCACGTGAGCAGGTCGTTGTGGAAGCCGTACAGGTGGCCCTTGTGGATGACGAGGTCGTTGAAGTACGGCGAGATGGCCCGCGACTCCCACACCTGCTCCGTCTTCCACCCAGCGCCGTCCCGGGTCACGCGCACCCGCCGCGTCCCCTTGCCCATCCCGGACCCGAGCAGCAGGTCGGTGTCGCCGACCACGGCCGGCTGCACGACCCGGTTGAACTCCTTGCCCAGGTCCCACTCGTACTCCCACAACACCTTGCCGTCGGCCGGGTTGAACGACGTCATGCCCTTGTTGTCCGTGACGAGCAGCTGCTCGACACCGGCGATGCGCGACAGTTGCGTCGAGCAGTAGCTGTGTCCCGGGTCGGGGCCGGCGTTGCCGGCGTGCCAGGCCGGCTCGCCGGTCGCGGCCTTGTAGGCGAGCACGCCCTTGCCCTCGGGGCCGCCGGCGTAGACGGTCACGACCCCCTGCACGACGAGCGGCGACGCGGCGAAGCCCCACGGCGGCACCCGCTGGTCCTTCGGCAGGGCGTCGCGGCCGGAGTCGGTGAGGATGTCGTGCGACCAGAGCTTCTTGCCGGTGGCCGCGTCCAGGCAATTGAGAAGGCCGGTGGCGCCGAGGGCGTAGACGCGGCCGTCGTGGACGGTCGGCGTCGCCCGCGGGCCGGCCCCGGACTGGCCGTCGGTGTGCCGGGCCTTGTCCGCGTGGGCCCACACCTCCTTGCCGGTGGCCGCGTCCAGGCACACGACCCGCTCGAACTCGCCGAGCTGCTCCTGCGTGAACAGCCGCGGCCCGACGGCGGCGAACGACCCCCACCCCGGCCCGACCGGGTGCCGCCACACCTGTGCCGGCGGGTGCGCCTTCCAGTCGGTGCTGATGCGGACGCCGGGCCGGCGGCCGTCGCGGGCCGGCCCGCGGAACTCCGGCCAGTCGCCCGGGCCGACGTCCAGCGGCGGGGCGGCGGCCGCGTCGGCGACCGACTCGGCGGCCAGGTGCTCGGCCGCCCGGGCGGCCAGCAGCCGCTCCTCGGCCGTCGGCTTCCACCGCAGGCTGAACTCGGGGGAGAAGCCGCCGGTGACGCCGTCGAACCGCAGCAGCGTGAACGAGCCGAACGCCAGGGCCAGGACGACGACCAGCCCGGCCAGCCGCAGCGGCCGGGCGGCCGACCGCGCCACCAGCATCCACACCGCCCACGCCGACAGGACGATCGGCAGGATGTTGAATTGCAGCGAGACGCTCGTGGACATCGCGTCCGGGCCCTGGACGGTCGGGTGATACAGCCGCCAGATGCCCACGCCGACGGCGACGGCCGCGACCAGGCCGACGATCCGGTCGATCCACCGTAGGCGGCTGAGGAACAGCCACCAGACGAGGAACAGGACGGTCGCCACCATCGTCCCGATCCCGGCGATCATGAACCCTTCCATCGTCCCCGGCAGGAGGAACATGGGCAGCTTGAGGAACGCCCAGTACAGGAGGGCGATCACGACCGCCGGCCAGACGCGCGGGCGGCGGTAGCCGGGCTGGGGCACGGGCGCGAGCGGGGCGTACGACGTGGATTCACCCATGGGAAAGCCTCCGGGGTCGAGGTGCGCCCGGCCGGGCCGCGGTGGGGCTGGCCGGGACGGTCCGTCCGCGAGTGCCGCCGATTCGCCGCGATCTTACACCGGCCCGCCCGGCGGACCAAGGTGAGTTGCCCGCCGGGGCGGCGCGAACGCCCGCCCCGGCCGCCCTGTCTGGTTCCGATAGAATGCGGATGCACTGCCCCGCCCGGAGGACCGCGGCCCCATGCCCGACCCGCAGCTGAAGAAGAAGTGGTTCCAGACCACGGCTATCGACTACCCGAACAGCCGGCCGCACATCGGCACGGCGTTCGAGAAGCTCGGGGCCGACGTCCAGGCCCGCTACCGCCGCATGGAGGGGTACGACGTCTTCTTCCTGATGGGCAACGACGAGAACACGGTCAAGGTGGCCAAGAAGGCGGCCGAGCTGGGCGTGGACGTGCAGGCGTACTGCGACGACATGGCCCGCCAGTTCCGCTCGGTCTGGGACGCCCTGGAGATCAGTTACGATACGTTCGTGCAGACGAGCGAGCCGCGGCACCACCGCTGCGCCCGGACCTTCATCCAGAAGGTGTACGACAACGGTTACATCCGCAAGGACAAGTACGAGGGCTGGTACTGCGAGGGGTGCGAGGCGTTCAAGACGGACAAGGAGGTGAAGGAGGCCAGCGGCGCTTGTCCGCTGCACCCGAACACGCCGGTCATCCGCCGCTCCGAGCCGTGCTACTACTTCGAGCTGTCGAAGTTCCAGGACCGGCTGCTCAAGCACTACGAGGAACACCCCGACTTCATCCAACCGGAGAGCCGGCGGAACGAGATGCTGGAGCTGATCCGCACGGAGGGGCTCAAGGACGTGAACATCACCCGCCTCGGCGAGACGTGGGGCATCCGCGTGCCGTGGGACGAGTCGTTCACCATCTACGTCTGGTTCGACGCGCTGCTGACGTACATCACCGGCATCGGCTACGGGACCGACGACGCCGAGTTCCGCAAGTGGTGGCCGGCCGAGTGCCACTTCATCGGCAAGGACATCACGCGCTTCCACTGCGCCCTGTGGCCCGCAATGCTGTGGGCGGCCGGCGAGGAGGCGCCGAAGCTCGTGTTCGGGCACGGGTTCGTCTACAAGAAGAACGAGGAGACCGGGGCGGTCGAGAAGTTCAGCAAGTCGCTCGGCAACGTCATCGAGCCGATGGACATCGTCACGAAGTTCTCGGCCGAGGCGTTCCGGTACTACTTCCTCCGCGAGTGCCCGTTCCCGTCGGACGGCGAGTTTAGCTGGCAGCGGTTCGCCGAGGTGTACAACGCCGACCTGGCGAACAACTACGGCAACCTGTACAGCCGGCTGGTGACGCTCATCACCAAGAACTACGGCGGGACGCTGCCGGGCACCGCCGGTCGCACGCCGCGGCCGGTCGAGGGCACTGACCTGGCGGCGACGGTGGCCCAGGTGCGGGCGAACGTCGAGGCGTGCCGGTACAACGTCGCCCTCGAAGCGATCTGGCGGCAGGTGCTCGACCCGGCCAACCAGTACGCCGAGAAGCAGGCCCCGTGGAAGCTGGTCAAGACGGACACGGACGCCGCGGCCCGGGTGCTGTTCGACCTGCTCGAACCGTTGCGTGCGGCGACGGTGCTCTTGAAGCCGTTCCTGCCGCGGTCGGCGGAGACGGTCTATCGCTCGTTCAACTTCGCCAAGCCGTGGGAAGAGGTGCGGTACGCGGACGCGGCGACCCCGGCGGCGCCGCGGGAGGACCTCCGCGTGCTGGCCGAGCTGGACGGCGGCAAGGTCAAGCCGCTGTTCCCGCGGATCGCCTGAGCCGCGCCGGGACCGTCACGCTACGCTCCGCCGCCGTCGAATGCCGCGGTACAGCCAGGCCAGACCGGTCGCGGCCGCGGCGGCGGACAGGGTCAGCGCCGGCTCGGGGGTTGGGGCGACCGATCCGGTAACCACGGTGCTCGGAAAGAACCGCAACTGGCCGTTGGGGCCGTTGTTGGCGAAGTAGCCGTAAACGTGGAACTCGATCGGCGAGGTGAGGTTCTGGAAAGTCGCCGCCGTCAGATCGATCGTGTCGGTCGAGAGCGTGTTATTCAGGGGCATGAACGGTGGCCCGATGTCCGTGGTAAAGCCATCCAGGCTGGAGCGCACGACGACCTGATCCGGGCCGCCCCCCGAGCTCTGCAACGGGATTTGCAGTTGGGACAGGTTGAGGGCGAATCCGCTCGACGGCGTCAGCGTGAAGGTATAGAAGCCGAGGGTCGGGTCCGTGAGGGTCAGCGAGGTCGGCCAGTTGTTTGCCGACATCGTGTTGGCGGCGAGGGATGGAACCAGGTCACTGCTGCGGGCGATGTCGGTCGCCGACACGCCCGTGGCGACGCTGCTGGCGGGAGTGGTCGTCTGATTTCCTGGCAGCCCGGTGTAGTCGTAGGCGACTATCGTGGATTGGGCCCGGACCGCCCCCGCCCCGGCGGCAACCGCCGCGCCGGCAACGAGCAGAGTCAAGGCCGGGCGGCCGCGAGCGCGCAGACGGGACATTGGTTGCATCCTCTGGATGTGCGTCGTGATGACGGGCGAAGGAGCCCGGGGGCGACTCCGACACTGATCAGCGCGAGTTGCTTCTTGCAGTGGGCGTCCGCGGCCCAGTATTTGAGCCGCCTGGTACTGCGGGGGAGAATGGGGCCAACATGACCCCGAGGGGCGGACCGCCCCAAGGTAAGGGGGTGGCGGCCAGCCTTCTTGAGTAACGCGCCGCCGGAAGCAAGTCAAGCGGGCACGAGTGAAGGTTCGGTGATGCGTCGGCGCACCGAGCCGGTCGGCCCCGAGCCGACCGCTGGCGGACCGGACGCCCCGAGCCGGTATTGCCGGGTAGGGGACCACCGTTCGCAAGGAGCAATTGATACAACCGGCCGTTTGCGAGCATGAAAAAACTCGGGTCCGGGTTCGCTTCTTCGGCCGGAATAACCTACGTTCCTTTCACAGCATTCGGTTACAGGTCTGCCACATACGGGGCAGACGGGTTGTGTGCGGCGGCCGGCTGACCGGTCGGCCCGCATACCGTAGGCCCGCACGGCCTGCCGTTGGGCCGCGGACCCGTCGCCTCCCCGTGGCCGGCCGCCCGCCGGAATCAGGACCATGACGCCCACCGCCCGCTGGGGGTCCGCAGCGACGCTGCGCGCCGCGGCCCCCCTGCTCATCGCCCTCTTGGTCGCCGCACCCGCCGCCGGCCAGACGCCGAACTCCTGGAAGGCCACCAGCGCGGCCAACGTCAACTGGTCCACGGCCGGCAACTGGACCGCGGGCGTGATCGCCAACGGCCAGATCGCCGTGTTCAGCAACGCCGTCGCCAGCATCGACACCTCGACCAACGACCTGACCAACCTGAACCTGGCCGGCATCACGGTCAACGGCAACAACGCCGCCGCCAGCCCGCTCACGATCGGCGGCAACGCGCTGACCGTGTCGGCCAGCGGCATCAACATGTCGGCCGCGGCCACGGACCTGACCGTCAACACGTCCAGCCTCACCGTCGGGGCGGCCCAGACGTGGACCGTGGCGTCCGGCCGGACGCTGGCCATCAGCACCCTGCTGCTCGGCTCCCAGAACCTGACGGTCGCCGGGACCGGCACGGTCCGGCTGAACAACCTGGGCACGGCCGGGACGGTGACGGCCAACGGCGGGACGCTCGTCATCGGCTCGGGGGCGTTCTTCATCCCCGTCGGCGCGGTGACGATGAACGCGACCAGCACCCTGGCCGGGGTCGGGACCGTCACGCCGGACACCGGGACGGTGGCCGGTAACCGGGTCACGATCGCCAGCGGGGCGACCGTCGCCCCCGGCCTCGGCGGCGTCGGCACGCTCACCGTCGGGACGAACTTCTTCCACGGGACGGCCGAGCTGGACGGCGGCGCCAAGCTCGCCGTGGAGCTCGGCTCGGCCGTGCCCCGGCCGGCGGCCGGCATCGCCGACGTCAACACCAACGACCGGCTCAACGTCACCGGCATCCTCCAGTTCGCCACCGGGACGAGCAACCTGGCGGTGGCCGTCAGCGGGGCCGGCCAGACGTTCACGGCCGGCCAGAAGTACGACTACGTGATCGCCACCGGCAGCGACGGCCTGTCCGGGTTCAACCCGGCCCAGGTGACGGTCCTGCCGACGAACTTCGGCCTGCCGGGGACGTTCACCGTGCAGGCCTGGAACACGAACAACCTGCTCCTGACCTACACCCCGGTGCCGGAGGCCGGCGACGTGCTCGGGGCGTGCGCCGCGGCGGCGGGCATGGGCTGGTGGGTGCGGTTCTGGCGGCGGCGGTGGCTGGCCGAGTGCGGGGTGTCCGCCGACCCCGGCGCGGCGCGCCGGACCGGCGGCGCCGTTGGGGCCACGCCGCGACTCCGGTCCGGTACAACCGGCCCTGGCAATCATGAAAAACTCCCGACGGAATTCGCGTTTCCGCCGGCCTGACCTATTCTTCGGTAACAACATTCGTGGCCGATTCGGAAAGGCACTATGTCACCACCCGCCCACGGGGGGTCCCGGGGCGGCCCGCGCGCCGCCGCGGCCGCCCTGATCACCGCCCTGTTGACACTGGCCGCGCGCCCCGCCGCCGGCCAGACGATGAACTCGTGGAAGGGCAACGTCGCCACCGACATCGTCTGGTCCGACCCGGGCAACTGGACGGCCCAGGTCATCGCCACCACGCACGTCGCCGTGTTCAGCTCCAACGCCGCCCGGGTCTACGACACGACCAACGACCTGACCAACCTGTCCATCATGGGCATCCTGGTCAACAACAACAACACGGCCGCCAACCCCGTCTTCATCCGCGGCAACGCCTTCGGCATAACGACCAGCGGCATCAACATGTCGGCCGCCACCACCGACCTGACCATCATCACCGCGGGACTGACCCTGGCGGCCGGCCAGACATGGACCATGGCCGCCGGCTGCACGCTGACCGTCGCCGCCCCGATCACCGGCACCGGCAGCCCGGCCATGACGGTCACCGGCGGCGGCACCGTCCGGCTGAACGCCGGGGCCGCCGGCCTCGGCAACGTCTCGGTCACCGGCGGGACGCTCGTGCTCGGGTCCGCGTCCGCGACCGTCGGCGGCGGGACGCTGACGGTCAGCGGCACGGCCACCCTGACCGGCGTCGGCACCATCGTCCCGAACACCGGGACGGTCGCCGGCAACCGGGTGACGCTCGGCACCGGCACGACCCTGGCGCCGGGGATCGGCGGCGTCGGCACGCTCGCCGTCGGCTCGGCCGCCACCCACGGCACGGCCGAGCTGGACGGCGGCAGCAAGTTCGTGGTGGATCTCGGGTCGGCCGTCCCACGGCCGGTCACCGGCATCGCCGACGTCAACACCAACGACCGGCTCAACGTCACCGGCATCCTCCAGTTCGCCACCGGGACCAGCAACCTGTCGCTGGCCGTCAGCGGGGCCGGCCAGACGTTCGTCACGGGCCAGGGCCGGACGTACGACTACGTGATCGCCACCGGCAGCGACGGCCTGTCCGGGTTCAACCCGGCCCAGGTGACGGTCCTGCCCACCAACTTCTCCGTGCCGGGGACGTTCACCGTGCAGGCGTGGAACACCAACAACGTGCTCTTGTCGTTCACCCCGGTGCCGGAGGCGGCGAATGTCCTGGGGGCGTGCGCCGCGGCGGTGGGCATGGGCTGGTGGGTGCGGTTCTGGCGGCGGCGGTGGCACGCGGCCGCCCGGAGCCCCGCCGACAGGAACCACGACTTCGCCGACTCAGCCCCGGTCGCCTGGACCGGCACGCCCGTTCGCGCCGGGGCATAATCCCCGCCCCGCCCCGTCGCCGCAGTCGGCCTTGCACGAAATCCGCGCCCCAATTACCCTGCGTGACCGACAGGCGACCCGGCCCGGGTCGCCGCGCTCGTGCCCTCACACAAGGAAGTGACCATGCGGCGTCACGCACTCGCCCTGGCCGTCGCGGCCGTCGCCCTCCTGGCCCGCCCGGCGGCGGCCGGCCCGATCGCCGTCAGCGTCGTCGGCGACAGCATCTCCGACTACTACTACCACTACCAGGGGTCGTCCAACCCGAACGCCGGCGGCCTGCCGTACTGGGGCAGCGGCGGCGACCGCAACTGGGCCGAGCAACTGCTGAAGGCCCACGGGTCGGCGTTGACCGTGTACAACTACGCCCTGGCCGGGGCGACCACCGCGGACGACCTGAACAACGGGGCGGCGTACAAGGCGGCCATCCGCACCAAGTACTTCCACGCCTCCCACGCCGTCGTCATCGCCGGGTCGAACGACTTTTTGAACTACCTCAACAACCCCGGCAGCCAGCGGGCCTTCCTCAAGGGCATCGCCGAGAACATCAACGGCATCCTGACGAAGATCGACACGGCCGGGCCGGTCCACCTGGTCGTCGGCAACATCCCCGACCTGGCCGTGACGCCGGCGATGCAGGGGCTGCTCAAGGACGCGACCGCGCTGGGCCGGCTGAGCGACCTGATCCGGGCCGCCAACGCGGGGATCGCCGACGTGGCCCGGGCGCACGGGGCGGCGGTGGTGGACCTGTTCGCCCTGAGCCACGCGGCCGCCGACGGCACGCTCACCTTGGGTGGGGTGGACGTGCCGGCGAACAAGCTGCACGCCCCGGACGGGTTCAACCCGACTACGGTCCTGCAGGGGCTGCTCGGCAACGCTGTGCTGGCGGCGTTCGGCGACGGCATCTCGGGGCTGCGGCTGTCGGACCAGGAGATTCTGACCGACGCCCGGATCGCCCACGCCGATTCCGGGCCGACGTTCTTCGACGTGAGCGGGTTCGTGCACAAGACGCCGGAGCCGGCGTCGGCGGTGCTGCTGGCGCTGGCCGTCATCGGCGCCGGCGCCCGCTACGGAAGAAGGAAGAAATGAACCACAGATGCACACGGATACACACAGATAAAACCGATCGAATTGGTTTTATCTGTGTGTATCCGTGTGCATCTGTGGTTCATTTCTTCTCCTCCGCCCGCCGGAGGCGGTCGCGGACGGCCAGCCAGTCGTCGCCGGGCGGCGGCTCGGCGACCACGATCCGCTCCACCCCGGCCGCGTCCAGGTCGTGCAGGGCGGCGTACAGCCGGGCCGCGTACCCGGCCGCGTCGGCCGGCATCGTCACCCGCACCGCCCCTGCCACTTCGTCCGTTCCCGGCCACGTCAGCCAGCCGACGCGAACACCACTGCCGGCCAACTCCGCCACCCGCGGTCGACCGTCGCCGGCGGCCAGCTCGAGCGGCGCCCGCGGGGCGTAGTGCTTCGCCATCTGCCCCGGCGACCGCGCCGGCCCGGCCGCCGGCCGGCCGGTCCGTTGCATCGGCCCGATCACCGCCTCGATCATCGCCGGCGTCACCAGCCCGGGCCGCAGGAGCCGCGGCGGGTCGGCGGACACGTCGAGGACTGTGGACTCGATCCCGCCGGCCGTCGGCCCGCCATCCAGGATCAGGTCGATCCGCCCGCCGAGGCCGCGGAGGACGTGTCCCGCCGTGGTCGGGGACAGCTCGGTGGAGCGGTTGGCGCTGGGGGCGGCCAGCGGCACGCTGGCCGCGCGGAGCAGCGCCAGGGCGACCGGGTGGGCGGGGATGCGGACGGCCACCGTCGGCCCGCCGGCGGTGACGACGTCGGGCACGGCGGCAGCCTTCGGCAGGACGAGCGTCAACGGGCCGGGCCAGAACCGCTCCGCGAGCCGGGCGACCGTGTCCGGCGAGCGGGGTTGCGTGAGCGTCCCGAGGTCGGCCACGTCGGCGACGTGGACGATGATGGGGTTGGTCGGCGGCCGACCCTTGGCGGCGAAGATGCGCCGCACCGCGGCCGGGTCGAGGGCGTTGGCCCCGACGCCGTAGACGGTTTCGGTCGGGAACGCGACCAGTCCGCCGCGGCGGAGGACGGCGGCGGCCTCGGCGATAACGGCGGGATCGGGCGAGCCAGGATCGACGGGCAGAACACAGCTCATAGCGGCAAGGCGCGGTAAGACTCGACGGCTTCACCGACCGTCCGACATACGGGCCGTCTCCGCCTGTGCCACCAGGCCGGCGATGTCCTCATGCGTGAGCCCGGCCAGCCACTGCGTGCGGTCCCGCGTGTAATCCCCCCGGCCGGGGTCGTATAGCTGGACGAACCGGACTGCGTCGGCCGGGCCAAGCTTTTCCACCAGGGCCGCGAAGCCCTCGGCCGCCACCTGGGCCGGCGTCCGCCGCGGCGGGGGTGCTGCTGTCGCCATCAGAAATCCGCCTCTGCAATCAGCCGGACCGGGTCGGTGACCTGCACCCCAATTGTACCTGAATTCCGGGCCGCCGCCCGCAGGAAGCGGTCGTCCGTCGTAACCAGCCGGTCGCACCGGCCCGCCTCCGCAGAGGCCAGGTGGTACGCGTCAAACTCCTGAAATCCGAGCGGCACCAGTTGGAGTACGCGATCGCTTATAGCCCCCGCATGGGGAATGCGGTGGGCGGCACGGGCGATGACTGCCGACACCTTGTCACGCCGGTCGGCGTCCGGATTCCGGCCGTTCTCCACATCCAAGGGCGTCGAACTGCAGAATTCATGACGGCCGGCCTGGCAGGCGTCGAGGATTAGAATGACGGCCTCCGCCTCCAGGTGAATCCGCGCCTGCGACTGGTCGTCAAAGGGCCGGTACAGGCAACACAGGTCAAGGTACAGTCTCATCGCGGCATCCCCTGCCGTCGGTCACGCCTTCTGCCGCTCATGCTTTTTCCGGTCGTTCTCCTTCAGCAGCACCTTCCGCAGCCGGGTCGAACCCGGCGTCACTTCCACCAGCTCGTCGTCCTCGATGTACTCCAGCGCGATCTCCAGCGCCATCTGCCGCGGCGGCTTGATCACCGTCTTGATCTCCGCCGTCGAGGACCGGATGTTCGTCAGCTTCTTCTCCCGGCAGATGTTCACCGGCAGGTCGTTGTCCCGGCAGTGCTCGCCGACGACCTGCCCCTCGTACACCGGGTCCATCGGGGCGACGAACATCACCCCCCGCTCCTGCAGGTTCTCGATCGCGTGCCCGGTCGCCTTGCCGGTCTCGGTGCTCACCATGACGCCGTTGACCCGGGCCGGGATGTCGCCCTTGTATGGCTGGTAGTCGTGGAAGTTGTGGTGCATGATCGCCCGCCCGGCTGTGGCGTTCAACAGCCGCGTCCGCAACCCGATCAGGCCGCGGGCGGGGATGGTGAACTCCAGGTGCGTCGTCGCGTCCCGGGCGTCCATCTTGACGCACTCGCCCCGCCGGCCGAGCACCAGCTGCATCACCGGCCCGATCGCGTCGCTCGGGGCCTCCACCACCAGGTACTCGATCGGCTCCAGCTTCTCGCCGTTGGCGTGCTTGTAAATCACCTGCGGCTTGCCGACGGCCAGCTCCAGCCCCTCCCGCCGCATGTTCTCCAGCAGAATGCCGAGGTGCAGCATCCCCCGGCCGGAGACGACGAACTCGTCCCCCCGGCCCTCGCTCGGCCGGACCTTCATGGCCACGTTCGTCTCCGCCTCCCGCTCCAGCCGGTCGCGGAGCTGGCGGCTGGTGATCGGCGTCCCGTCCTGGCCGGCGAACGGCGAGTCGTTGACGCGGAAGACCATGTCCAGCGTCGGCTCCTCGACCGTGATCGGCGGCAGGGCCACCGGGCTGTCGAAGTCGGCGATGGTGTCGCCGATCTCGACGTCGTCCAGCCCGGCGACGGCGCAGATGTCCCCGGCCGAGACGGACTCCGTCTCCCGCCGGCCGAGCCGGTCGAACTCCTGCAGCTGCACGACCGTGTCATCGACCCGCGACCCGTCCCGCTTCAGCAGCGCGACTCGCTGGCCCTTCTTGATCGTCCCGGCGACCACCTTGCCCACGGCGATCCGGCCGACGTAGGCGTCGGCGATGAGCGACACGACGAGCATCTGCAACGGGACGGCCGTGTCCACGACCGGCGGCGGGATGTGCTCGAGGATTTCCTTGTACAGCGGCTGCAAATCCTTCGGCGGCACGTTCAGGTCGGTGGTGGCGACACCCTGCCGGCCGGCGGCGTAGATGACCGGGAAGTCCATCTGCTCGTCGGTCGCGTCCAGCTCGATGAACAGGTCGTAGACCTCGTTGAGCACCGCCACCGGGCGGGCGTCGCCGCGGTCGATCTTGTTGATGACGACGATGGGTTTCAGCCCCTTGGCAAACGCCTTCCGCAAGACGAACCGGGTCTGCGGCAGTGGCCCCTCGGCGGCGTCCACCAGCAGGAAGCAGCCGTCGGCCATCGACAGCACCCGCTCGACCTCGCCGCCGAAGTCGGCGTGGCCGGGGGTGTCGATCAGGTTGATCTTGGTGTCGCCGAGCTTGAACGCGATGTTCTTGGCGAGGATGGTGATGCCCCGCTCCCGCTCCAGCGGGTTGGAGTCGAGGATGCACTCCTGGGCCAGCTCGCTCTCGCGGAACAGGCCGGACTGCTTGAGCATCTGGTCGACCAGGGTGGTCTTGCCGTGGTCGACGTGGGCGATGATCGCCACGTTGCGGAGGTCGGTGCGCTTCGCCGTCATGCGTGGGTCGCTATCTCGAGGGGACGATTGCCGCGGAGAGACATTGTATTCTACAGATCAAGGCGGGATCGTCCGACGGGCACGGCATCCCCTGATATTGGAGAGACTTGCGGCGGCGGGGGGTTCATGAAACTTTCACGGCGGCGGTGACAGTGAGGTGGCAGTCGGCCGGCCTTGGGCTTAGTCTAAGGGTGGACACCCGCGACACATCACCACGGGCCCCGGACCATGCTGCACCTGTACCTGATCCGCCACGCCGACGCGGTCCCGCACGGCGACCCGAACTACGCCGACGACGACCGGCCGCTGACCGACCTGGGCCGGCGGCAGGCCCGGGCCCTGGGCAAGGCGCTGGCGGCCCGGGACGTGCGGTTCGACGTGGTCCTGTGCAGCCCGCTGCCGCGGGCCAAGGAGACGGCCGACGAGCTGCTCAAGGGCCTGCCGGACCCGAAGCCGCCGGTCGAGTACACCGACGACTTGGCCCCCGGGGCGAAGCGGCGGAAGCTCGACCGGGAGGTGCTCAAGCACGAGGGGGAGGCGATCGCCCTGGTGGGGCACCAGCCGGACCTGGGGGAGTACGCGGCCCGGCTGATCGGGTCGAAGAAGGCGTGCGTGGACCTGGCGAAGCCGAGCGTGGCATGCGTGGCGTGCGAGGACCCGCCGGGCAAGGGGTGTGGGTCGCTGGTGTGGCTGATCCCGCCGGCGTGGTTCGGGGCGCCGGAACCGGGAGAGTGACCCCGTGACGCCGCGGCCCGAGTCTTCGAGGGGAGCGCTCCAGCGCTCCCCTCG
>DASXAN010000277.1:0-2272 GCA_036406755.1 Gemmataceae bacterium | reverse complement strand
GGCCCAACATCGTCTATGTCCTCTGCGACGATCTGGGTTACGGCGATCTCAAATGCCTGAATCCCGACGGAAAAATCCCCACGCCCAACTTTGACCGCGTCGCCAAAGCCGGAATGGCTTTCACCGACGCGCACAGCGGCTCCGCCGTTTGCACGCCGACCCGCTACGGCATCCTCACCGGCCGGTACAGCTGGCGGTCGCGGATGAAGAGCGGCGTGCTGCAAGGCTACTCGCCGCGGCTCATCGAGCCGGGCCGGCTCACCGTGCCGGCGCTGCTCAAGCAACACGGCTACCGCACCGCCGGCTTCGGCAAGTGGCACCTCGGCATGGACTGGCCGCTCAAAGGCGGCGGCATCGCGAAGGGCTACGACGACCAGTGGAAGGTCGATTACACGAAGCCGATCGCCAACGGGCCGACGGCCGTTGGGTTCGACGAGTATTTCGGCATCAGCGCCTCGCTCGACATGCCGCCGTATGTGTTCATCCACAACGACCGCGTCGCCAGCCTGCCGACGGCCGACCGGACGTGGAGCAAGCGCGGCCAGGTGACGGGCGGCGTCGGCTCGTCCCGGACGCCACTCAAGCCCGGCGACGCCGGCGCCATCCGCCTCGGCCCGACGGCCGCCGACTTCGACGCCGTCGAGGTGCTGCCGACCCTGACGAGGAAGGCGGTCGAGTACATCGCCGCGGCGAAACCCGGCGAGCCGTTCTTCCTCTACCTGCCGTTGAACGCCCCGCACACGCCGATCCTGCCGACGACGGACTGGCTCGGCAAGAGCGGGCTGAACGACTACGGCGACTTCGTCATGCAGGTGGACGACACGGTGGGCAAGGTACTTGACGCCCTCGACCGGGCCGGCCTAGCCGGCAACACGCTCGTCATCTTCACCAGCGACAACGGCTGCTCGCCGTCGGCGAACTTCCCGCAGCTGGCGGACAAGGGCCACCACCCGAGCTACCACTTCCGCGGCTACAAGGCCGACATCTACGACGGCGGCCACCACATCCCGTTCGTCGCCCGCTGGCCCGGCCACGTCAAGCCCGGCACGACCAGCGACCAGCTCACCTGCCTGACCGACCTGATGGCCACCGCCGCCGACATCGTCGGCACGAAGCTCCCCGACACCGCCGGCGAGGACAGCGTGAGCATCCTGCCGGCGCTGGAGGGCCGGGCGACCGGGCCGCTCCGCGAGGCGGTCGTGCACCACTCGGCGAACGGCTCGTTCGCCATCCGCCAGGGCAAGTGGAAGCTGGAACTGTGCCCCGGGTCCGGTGGCTGGAGTCCCCCGCGGCCGGGCCGGGACGACCAGAGCAAGCTGCCGCCGGTGCAGCTGTACGACATGACGGCAGACGTGGGCGAGCGGGCGAACGTGCAGGACCAGCACCCGGACGTGGTCGCCCGGCTGACGCGGCTGGTGGAGAGGTACGCGGCCGAGGGCCGGAGCACGCCGGGGCGGCCGCAGAAGAATACGGGCGAGGTGGACGTCTGGAAGGCCGGCCGCGAGGCGCAGAAGCCGCTCAAGAGGGCGGCGGACAAGTAACCAACGGACACCCGCCGGTCACGTCCGGTCCGCGACCCGCTCGGCGAAGGTCCGAGCCACGTCCAGGACCAACTCCGGTTGCGGGAGTTTGTCCACCAGTTCGCCTGGCAGGCTCTTGAATCCGAGCGCCGTCCCGGCAATCTGTCCCGCGATCGACGCATTGGTGTCCGTGTCACCGCCGGCCGCGATCACCTGCTCCAACACGCCCGTGAATCCCAATTCGCCGACCCGCCGCGCGGCGAACAGCGCGAACGGCACTGACTCCACGACGTACCCGGACGTCCCGAAACGGCGAGCGGCGTCCGCCAGACTCACGGCCGTTGGCAGGGCGGCGTACTCGAGCAGGCGGTCCCGCACGGACGTGTCCGGCAGGCGGTGAGCAATCTGCTCCATCGACCATTCCGACTCTTTCGCGCTCCGGATGGCCAACACCACCGCCAGGGCGCCGGTGTACGCCTCGTCGTTGTGGTGGGTGATTCGGCAGATGTCACGGATCAGCCGCCTGGACTCGTCACCCGTCGGTTCGACGCAAAAGGCCAGTGGCGCAATCCGCATGGCCGCGCCATTGCCGGCCGCCCGCTCCCCCGTGCGCCCCGCCAACGCCCAGTGGAGGCCCACGTCCAGGTCGCGGAGCGCCTTGAAGGTGCTGGCCCCGAGGCCGGTGAGCCGCCGCGCCCGGAACCACCGCAGGAACGAGGCGGCAATGGCCGCCGGGTCGGGTCGCGCTGGGT
>DASXAN010000276.1:0-1581 GCA_036406755.1 Gemmataceae bacterium | reverse complement strand
CCCGACCGCCGCTCGTTCAAGCTGGCACTGGTGCAGATGCGCTGCGCCCCCGACCACGATACCAACCTGGCGCACGCCAGCGACCGCATCCGCGAGGCGGCCGCGGCCGGGGCCGAAATCGTCTGCCTGCCGGAACTGTTCCTCGGCCCGTACTTCTGCCAGCGGGAGGACGCCGCCCTGTTCGACCTGGCCGAGCCGATCCCCGGCCCGTCGAGCGAGCACCTGTCGAAGGTGGCGCGCGAGGGCAAGGCGGTGGTGGTGGCGTCGCTGTTCGAGCGGCGGGCGGCCGGGCTGTACCACAACACGGCGGTGGTCTTCGACGCCGACGGCGCGATGCTCGGCCTGTACCGCAAGATGCACATCCCCGACGACCCGCTCTACTACGAGAAGTACTACTTCACGCCGGGCGACCTCGGCTGGCGGGTGTTCCCCACCCGACCGGCGAAGGTCGGCACGCTCGTCTGTTGGGACCAGTGGTATCCGGAGGCGGCCCGGCTGACGGCCCTGCGGGGGGCCGAATTGCTGGTCTACCCGACGGCGATCGGCTGGCACCCGGCCGAGAAGGCCGAGTACGGCGAGGACCAGCGGTCGGCGTGGGAGACGGCCCAGCGGGCGCACGCGATCGCCAACGGCGTGTTCGTGGCGGCGGTGAACCGCGTCGGCCACGAGGGGCCGGCCGGCGGCGGGCTGGAGTTCTGGGGCGGGTCGTTCGTCTGCGACCCGTTCGGCAAGGTGCTGGCCCGCGGCAGTGACGACAAGGACGAGCTCCTGATCGTGGACTGCGACCGCAAGCGGATTGAGGACGTGCGGCGGAACTGGCCGTTTCTGCGGGACCGGCGGATCGACGCCTATGACGGACTGACGAAGCGGATGATCGACGGGTGATGGGACGGTCCGAGCCCGAGCGCCAGCGAGGTTTTCCTCGCTGGCGCTCGGGCTCGGACGGGTTTCTAGCGCCTCACCATTGATGGTCCGGCCGGTCCTTGCGGTCCTTGTCCGACTTGCCCGGCGGTTGCCTCGGGTCCGCCGGTCGGCCGACCTGGCCCGGCCGGTTCGGCGGCCCGCCCTGAGCGGAGCCGAACGGCGGCCGGTCGTTGGGCGGCGGCGGCTTCTGGCCGGGCGGCGGCTGCTGACCCGGCCGCTGCGGCGGTTGCTGGCTCGGCGGCGTCGGCCGGGACTGTGGCGGTGGTGGCGGCGGCGACGGGTGGGCCGGCGGCGGATTGTTCGCCGCGGGCGGCGGCGCCGGATGAGACGGCGGCTGCGGCGGCTGCGGCCGGGTCGGCGGGGCGGCCGGCGGCGGCGGCGCCGGCGGCTGCGGCCTCGGGGCCGGCGCGGGCGGATTGTTGGCCGGCCGATCCGGCGGCTTGGCCCCGCTCGGCGGCGGGGCCGGCGGCGCCGTCGGCCGCGGCGGGGGCTGCGGACTGCTCGGCGGCGGCGTCGGCTTCGCGGCCGGCGGATTGTGAGCCGGCGGCGTGGTCGGCGTCGGTTTCGCGGCCGGCGGTGCCGGATGGGTCGGCGGCGCGGTAGCTGTCGGCGGGGCCGCCGGCTTGTGCGGCAGCGGGGGCGGGGCGGCGGTCGCGG
>DASXAN010000275.1:0-23091 GCA_036406755.1 Gemmataceae bacterium | reverse complement strand
GATCCTCCGCCGCCTCCGCGCCCGCCTGCAGCGCGAGGTGCCGGACGCCCGCGTGCTCGTCTTCGGGGCGCCGGCGGTGCGCGGCCTCGGCAACGCCGGCGGGTTCAAGCTGATGGTGGAATCGACCGGCGACGCCGACCTCGACGCCCTCCAAGCCGCGGCCGACGACCTGGCCCTGAAGGGCAATCAGCAGCCGGGGCTGGTCGGGCTGTTCGACAGCTTCCGGGCCCGGACGCCGCAGCTCTACGCGGAGATCGACCGGGAGAAGGCCAAGTCGATGGGCGTGGCGCTGACCGACGTGTTCGACGCGCTGCAGGCGTACCTCGGCAGCTATTACGTCAACGACTTCAACCGCTTCGGCCGCACCTGGCAGGTGAACGTCCAGGCCGACGCCCGGTTTCGCGTCAGCGCCGAGACGGTCAAGCAGCTCAAGGTCCGCAACGCCGACGGCGACATGGTGCCGCTGGGCTCCGTCGTGGACATCCGCGACACGTGGGGCCCGGTGCAGATCACCCGGTACAACATGTTCCCCGCGGCCGCGATCACCGGCGCCTCGCTGCCGGGCGTCAGCACCGGCGACGTCCTGGCGGGCATGGAGAAACTGGCCGAAGGCCTGCCGCGGAACATGTCGGCCGAGTGGACCGAGCTGAGCTACCTGCAGAAACAGGCCGGCAGGGTCGAGCAGTTCCGCGACCTCCGGCAGAACCCGTTCAGCGCGTTCGTGCTGGGGGCGGTGCTGGTCTTTTTCGTCCTGTCGGGGCTGTACGAGAGCTGGTCGCTGCCGCTGGCGGTGATCCTGGTCGTACCGATGTGCCTGCTCAGCGCCCTGACCGGCGTGGCCCTGGCGAAGATGGACGTGAACATCTTCGTGCAGGTCGGGTTCGTGGTGCTGGTCGGGCTGGCGTGCAAGAACGCCATCCTGATCGTCGAGTTCGCCCGCGACCGGCAGGCGGAAGGGGCGTCGCTCTCCGACGCGGCCGTGGAGGCCGCCAAGGTGCGGCTGCGGCCGATCCTCATGACCAGCTTCGCGTTCATCCTCGGCGTGTTCCCGCTGGTGATCGCCCAGGGGGCTGGGGCGGAGATGCGGCGGACGCTGGGGACGGCCGTCTTCGCCGGCATGATCGGCGTGACTCTGTTCGGCGTTTTCCTGACGCCGGTATTCTTCTACGTCGTCCGCGGCTTGGCCCGGCCGCGCCCCGGCGCGAAAGAGCCTGCCGCGGCCGCCCTGGGCTCCGGCGACGGCAAGCCGAATGGCCGGAGCGACGGTCATCCGGAACTACACGCGGCCGAGGCGTCCGGGTAAACTCGGCGGACACACGGGAGGACTGACCGACATGAGCACGGTGATGAGCGACGACGGCCTGGACCTCATTTTCCGCAACGCCCGGACGCACACCGCCTGGCTGGATAGGCCGGTGGACGATGCCCTGCTGCGGCGCGTCTACGACTTGGCCAGGCTGGGGCCGACCTCGGCCAACATGTGCCCGATGCGGATCGCCTTCGTGAAGTCGCGGGAGGCGAAGGAGCGGCTCAAGCCCGCCCTGCACGCGGGCAACGTGGACAAGACGATGGCGGCCCCGGTCACCGCCGTCATCGGCATGGAGGTCCATTTCTACGAGCAACTTCCGAGGCTGTACCCACACGCGGACGCCAAGGCGTGGTTCAAGGACCTGCCGGCGGACGTGCTGGAGTACACAGCCTTGAGGAACTCGTCGCTGCAGGGCGCGTATTTCATGCTGGCCGCCCGGGCGCTGGGGCTGGACTGCGGCCCGATGTCGGGCTTCGACAACGCCAAGGTGGACGCGGCGTTCTTCGCCGGGACGACGGTCAAATCGAACTTCCTGTGCAACCTCGGCTACGGCGACGCGAGCAAGCTCCACCCGCGCTCGCCGCGGCTCGACTTCGACGAGGCGTGCAAAGTGGTCTGAGGAGGCGGAGTTTTCCCGAGGAGGGCCGGCGATGAAGATCAAGCGGAAGGGTTCGGCCACGTGGCAGGGCGGGCTCAAGGACGGCCGGGGTAGCATCTCCACCGAGAGCGGCGCGCTGGCGAACTACCCGTACGGGTTCGCCGCCCGGTTCGAGGGTCAGCGGGGCAGCAACCCCGAGGAGCTGCTCGCGGCGGCCCACGCGAGCTGCTTCACGATGGCCCTGTCGCTGATCCTGGGCCAGGCCAACCTCACGGCCGAGCGGATGGACACGACGGCGGAGGTGACGCTGGAGCAGGTCGAGGGCGGGTACGCCATCACCGCCGTCCACCTCACGCTCCGGGCCAAGGTCCCGGGGGCCGACCGGGCGACGTTCGAGAAACTCGCCGCCGCGGCCAAGGCCGGCTGCCCCGTGTCCAAGCTGTTCAAGGCTGAGATCACCCTCGACGCGGCGCTGACCGAGTGATGCGTCCGGCCGTGCTCGACGGCATGGCGTTTGCCGCGCTGCGGGACGCCATCTTCACCCATCCCACGGCGGCCGAAGGGCTGATCGGGTCGTTCGCGAACGTCGCGGCCTGACGGATGATCTCTGAGGAGAGATGCTTATGAACACTGATCCGCCGTCGGGACTGTCACACCCGACCCGCCGGGCGTTCCTTGTCGCCACCGGAGAAACCGCGGCCGTCGCCGTGATGGCGGGCCAGGCGGCGGCGCAACCGAGCAACCCCGCGCCGGCAGCCGACGGCTCGACCGCCGCCGGCACCATCCCGGTGACGCTGCGAATCAACGGCCAGGACCGGCACCTCCGCATCGACCCGCGGACGACCCTGCTCGACTGCGTCCGCGAAACGGTCGCCCTGACCGGCACCAAGAAGGGCTGCGACCACGGCCAGTGCGGCGCGTGCACGGTCCACGTCAACGGCCGGCGGGTGAACTCCTGCCTGACCCTGGCCGTCATGCACGACGGGCACGAGGTCACGACCATCGAGGGCCTCGGCACGCCCGACGCCCTACACCCCATGCAGGCGGCGTTCCTGGCCTGCGACGGCTACCAGTGCGGGTATTGCACGTCCGGCCAGATCATGTCGGCCGCCGCCCTGCTCAAGGAGCCGTGCGGCCCTGACGACGCGGCCGTCAAGGAACTGATGAGCGGCAACATCTGCCGCTGCGGGGCCTACGCCAATATCGTCGCCGCGATCCAGACCGTCCGCAAGAACGGCTAGCCCACCGGAGCGACCCATGCACACCTTCGATTACGTCCGCCCCGCGGACCCCACGGCGGCGGTGGCGACGGCCGCCCGGGCGAAGACCGCCCAGCAGGGCGCCGACGTGCGGTTCCTCGCCGGCGGGACGACACTCATCGACCTGATGAAGCTGAACGTCGAGACGCCGGCCCGGCTCGTGGACGTCAACCGCCTGCCTTTCGACCAGATCGAACCGACGCCCGACGGCGGGCTGAAGGTCGGGGCCACCGTCCGCAACTCCGACCTGGCGCACCACCCGGCCGTGCAGCGCGACTATGCCGTGCTGTCGCAGGCCATCCTGGCCGGGGCGTCGGCCCAGCTCCGCAACATGGCCACGACGGCCGGCAACCTGCTCCAACGGACGCGGTGCGTCTACTTCCGCGACACGGCCATGCCGTGCAACAAGCGGCAGCCCGGGACCGGCTGCCCGGCCATCGGCGGCTTCAACCGGTCGCTCGCCGTCCTTGGCACCAGCGACCACTGCATCGCCACCAACCCGTCGGACATGTGCGTGGCCCTGGCGGCCCTGGAGGCGACGGTCCACGTCCAGGGGCCGAACGGCCCGCGGTCGATCCCGTTCGGCGACTTCCACCTGCTGCCCGGCGACACGCCGCACCGCGAGACGGTGCTGGAGCCGGGCGACCTGATTACCCACGTGACGCTGCCGCCGCCCATCGCCGGGAGCAAGCAGGTGTACCTGAAGTTGCGCGACCGGGCGTCGTACGAGTTCGCCCTGGCGTCGGCCGCGGTCGTGCTCACCGTCGCCGGCGGGAACGTGACCCGGGTACGGATTGCCCTGGGCGGCGTGGGTACCAAGCCGTGGCGGTCCCCCGAGGCGGAGGCCGCCCTGGCCGGCCAGCCCGCGACCGAGGCGACGTTCCGCACGGCGGCGGCGGCGGCCCTGCGGGACGCCAAGCCGCAGAGTGAAAACGGGTTCAAGATCGAGCTGGCCCGGCGGTGCCTGACCCACGCCCTGAAGCTGGCGGCGACCGCCTGAGTGTGGCGGAGGAGCGACCATGCCGACGACGCGCGAAACTCCGGTCGGCCGCGGCACGCCGCGGGTGGACGGCCCGCTGAAGGTCACCGGGACGGCCAAATACACGACCGACTTTCACCTGCCCGGGCTGCTGTACGCCGTCCCGGTCGAGGCGACGATCGCCAACGGCCGGGTGGTCAAGCTCGACACGGCCGCAGCCGAGAAAATGCCCGGCGTGCGGGCGATTTTTCATCGCGAGAACATCGGCAAGATCTTTCGTTCCGTCCAGGGGCCGGGGTTCGAGGGCATCTGCGAGGAGCGCCGCCCGCCGTTCGAGGACGACGTCGTCCGCTACTACGGGCAGTACGTCGCGCTGGCCGTGGCGGACACGTTCGAGGCCGCCAAGGCCGCCGCCGACGCGGTCCGCGTGACCTACGCCGCGGAGAAGCCGAACGTCGAAACCGACCTGAAGGCGGACGACGAACCGGACACGGTCCTCACGACGTTCGAGCGGCGCAACCGCCTGCAAAGCCAGCGGGGCGACCCCGAGGCCGCGTTCGCGGCGGCGGCGGTCAAGCTCGACCAGACCTACGTGACGCCGACCGAGACGCATAACCCGATGGAGTTGCACGCGACGACGGCGGTCTGGGAGGGGGACCGGCTCACCCTCTACGAGTCGTCGCAAGGGGTGGTCAACCTCGGCGGCGTGCTGGCGCAGATGTTCGGCCTGCCGAAGGAGAACGTCCGCGTCGTCAGCAAGTTCGTCGGGTCGGGGTTCGGCAGCAAGCTGTGGCCGTGGACGCAGTGCCCGCTCGCCGCCGCCGCGGCCCGGCAGCTCGGCAAGCCGGTCAAGCTCGTGCTCAGCCGCAAGATGATGTTCCAGTCCGTCGGCAATCGCCCGCGGACGCAGCAGCGGGTGCGGCTGGGCGCGACGCCCGACGGCAAACTCGTCGCGCTGCTGCACGACTACGTCTACCAGCGGTCCATCCTCGAAGCCCACCACGAGGACTGCGGCGAGGCGACGCCGATCCAGTACAGCGTGCCCAACCTGCGGGTGGCGTTCGGCCGCGCGAAACGCAATGTTGGCGCGGGGGCCGACATGCGCGGCCCCGGCCGGGTGCCCGGGCTGTACGCCACCGAGTCGGCCATGAACGAACTGGCGGACCAGCTCAAGATGGACCCGGTCAAGCTCCGCACCCTCAACGAGCCGAAGATCGACGAGGAGAAGGGCATCCCATTCTCGTCCCGCCACCTGGTCGAGTGCTTCGAACTCGGCGCGGAGAAGTTCGGCTGGTCGAAGCGGACGCCCGGCGTCGGGTCGATGACGCGCGACGGCCTGACGCTCGGCTGGGGCATGGCGAGTTGCTCGTGGGTCGCGGCGCGGTTCCCGGCCGAGGCCGGCATCCAACTCCGCGACGACGGCACGGCCCGCGTCGCCTGCGCCACCCAGGACATCGGCACCGGCACGTACACCGTCCTCGCCCAGCTGGCGGCGCAGAAGACCGGCGTGCCGCTGGACAAGGTCGAGGTGGCGCTGGGCGACTCGGCATTGCCGGCCGGCCCGATCTCGGGCGGGTCGATGGCGACCGGGTCGGTCGTCCCGGCCGTGTTCGCGGCGGCCGACCAGGCGATCGAGTCGCTGCTGAAAGTCGCCGCCATGACGCCGGCCTCGCCGTTCGAGAACCGCAAGCCGGACGACCTGGCGTTCGACGGCGGTCGGGTGTTCGTCAAGGCCGACGGCCCCGGCAAGGGCGTGCCGTTTGCCGACCTGCTCCGGCGGGCGAACCTGCGGCTCGTCTCGGGCCACGGCAAGGCCGAAGGGACGATGGGAAACCCGAAGCCGAAGTTCTCGACCCACTCGTTCGGCTGCCACTTCGTCGAGGTCACGTGGCAGCCGGAAATCGCCCGGCTGCGGGTCGGCCGGGTGGTGACGGTCATCGACGCCGGCCGCATCATCAACCCGCTGGCCGGCCGCAACCAGATCGAGGGGGCGGTCGTCATGGGCGTCGGCATGGCCCTGTTCGAGCACACCACCTACGACCCGCGGACCGGCGCCCCGATTAACAGTAACTATGCCGACTACATCGTCCCGGTCCACGCCGACGCCCCGGCGATCGACGTGCACTTCCTCGACCACCCCGACACGGAAATCAATGAGGTGGGTGCCCGCGGCATCGGCGAGATCGGCCTGGCCGGCATCGCCGCGGCCATCACGGAAGCGGTCCACCACGCCACCGGCGTCCGCGTGCGGGAGTTGCCTGTCACGATCGACAAATTACTGTGAGGCGCCCGCCGCCCCGGCCGGGAGGGCGAGGCTCCTGCCGAGCCGCTTGTCTCACCGGCTCGGCAGGAGCCTCGCCCTCCCCCACAGGTGCCCCGGCCGCGTAAGGAATCCGCGCCGCGGCGGTATTCCCCCGGCAAGGGGGGCGATACCCCGCCGGGGAGCTGCGGCGGGCACATCTGGAGCAACAACGATGAACGCCTTGTGCGATTGCGCGGAGAGCCGGCGGGACGATTTCGCGGGTCGGCTGACGGACGCCGCCCTGGCGGCGACGGCCCGGCATGGCGTGCGGGGGGCGTCGGTGGACCGCGAGCTGGATCTGTGGCACTCGCTGGGTGACGTGGTCCGCGACACGGGCTGTGCACCGGAGTGTGCGGACGTGCTCCTCGCCCGGCTGACCGACGCGGCCTACCGGGTGGCCCTGGCACACGGGACGGCCCGGCCGTTCGTCGATCTCGAGCTGGACCTGTGGCGGTCGCTGCGGCGGGCGCTGGCGTGACGGATGGCCGACTCGGCCGCCCGTCGGCGACACCGGCCCCGGCGTCAGCCCGGACCCGTCCGACCGCGTGTTCGACCCAGTCTTCACCACCAAGCCCGCCGGCCGGTCCGGTCCCGGACTCACCGGCCGGGCGCCGGCGCGGCCCACTGGTTGCCCCAGCCGGCGTACAGGTCGTGGAGGAACGCCCGCCATTCCTCGGCCGTGCGCGTGCTCGGGTACGGGTCCGGGCGGACCGGGGCCGCCGCCGCCCAGACCACCTTGAGTTGGCCGTCCGGCTGGACCTGCGCGATCCGCGGGGTCCGGTAGCAGTGCTGCGTGTCCGGGTCCACCCGGACGTCGCCGCCCGGGCCCCGGACGTGCTGGGAGAGCAGGGCGCGGCGGATTCTTTTCGGCTCCAGGCTCTGGGCCTCGGTCACCGCCGCGGCCCACAATTTCACTCCGACGTAGGCCGTCTCCATCGGGTCGGTGATCACCCGCTGCGGGAACTTGTCGTGGAACCGCCGGACGAAGTCCCGGTTCTCCGGCGTGTCGATCGACTGGAAGTAGGTGTAGGCCGAGTAGTCGCCGGCCGCGGCCCCCGCGCCGAGGCTGCGCAGGGTCTGCTCGCTGATGCTGAATGACAGCGTCGGCGTGCCCGCCGGGGCGACGCCGGCCCGCCGGAGGTCGCGGAAGAAGGCGATGTTGGAGTCGCCGTTGATCGTGTTCAGGATCATGTCCGGCTTCGCCCCGACGATGGCGGTGATCGCGGCGTCGGTGCCGGCGCTGCCGAGCGGGAGGTACGCCTCGCCGGCGACCTCGGCCCCGAGCCGCTTGAGGTGGTCCTTGATGATGGCGTTGGCGGCCCGCGGGAACACGTAGTCCGACCCGACCAGGAAGAACCGCCGCTTGTGGAGCGTGTTGACGGCCCACTCGACGGCCGGAATGATCTGCTGGTTCGGCGCGGCCCCCAGGTAGACGATGGCGGGCGACGTCTCCAGGCCCTCGTACTGCACCGGGTAGAGCAGCAGGTGGTCGTGGGCCTCGACCACCGGTTTGACCGTCTTGCGGCCGGCCGACGCCCAGCAGCCGAAGATCGTACACACCTGCTCTTGGGTAATGAGCCGTTCCGCCTCCCGGGCGAACGTCGACCAGTCGGAGCCGCCGTCGGCGATCTCCGCCTTGACCGGCCGGCCGAGCACGCCGCCGGCCTGGTTGACCTCGTCGACGGCGAACAGGGTGGCGTCCACGACCACGCTCGCGCTGGTGGCCATCGTGCCGCTGAGCGAGTGCAGCACGCCGACCTTGACCGGCTCGCCGGCCGGTGCGGCGGCCGCCCCGGCCGCGGCCTCCGGTCGCTCACGCTCCCGGCTCGCCGCCCACGGCCGCCACAGCAACAGGGCCGCGCCGGCGAGGGCGACCACCAGCCCGCCGACGGCGACCGGCATTCGCCGGCCCCGGCCGCCCGCCGGCGGGGGAGGGGCGGCCGCCACCGGCCGGACGATGCCGCTCTCGCTCGGCAGGGCGATCTGCGTCTGCCCGGAGAGCGTCGCGGCGACGGCCTGCAAGTCGGCCAGCATCTCGTCGGCGGACTGGTACCGGTCGGCCGGGGCCTTGGCCATCGCCCGGGCGACGATCCGGGCGCACGCCTCCGGGACGGCCGGGTGGTCCGCCCGCGGGTCGGGGACCGGCCCGTGGCAGTGGGCGTACATCAGCTGCGGGACGCTGCTGGAATTATGGAACGGGTGCTTGCCGGTGAGCAGGCTGTAGTAGGTCGCGCCGAGGGAGTACAGGTCGGTCCGGTGGTCCACCGGCTTGGCCTCGCACTGCTCCGGGCTCATGAAGAACGGCGTGCCGAGGGCCGTGCCGGTCTGCGTCAGGTGCTGGCCCGTGTCGGCGACGGCCTTGGCCAGGCCGAAGTCGGCGACCTTGACCGTCCCGTCGGCCGCCACCATGAAGTTGGCCGGCTTGATGTCCCGGTGGACCAGGCCGGCGGCGTGGGCCGCCCCGACCCCGCGGCAGGCGTCGATCAGCGCCCGCGTCGCCTCCAGCACCGGCAGCGGGCCGCGGCCGGCCACGCGGTCGGCCAGGCTGCCGCCGGCGACGTACTCCAGGGCGAGGTAGTTCGTCGGCCCCTCCTGGCCGATCTCGTAGATGGCGACGACGTTCGGGTGGTTGACCTTCCCGCCGGCCCGGGCCTCGGCCAGGAACCGGGCGAGGCTGGTCGGGTCCGACGCCAGGCGGTCGGCGAGGACTTTGATTGCCACGTCCCGCTCGATCTGGGGGTCGCGGGCCTTGAGGACCATCCCCATCCCGCCCTCGCCGAGCAGGGCGGTGATGGTGTACCGCCCGAGCGGCTCGCCGACCCGCACCCGGCCGGGTTCGTGGTGCGGCGGGCCGCCGGTCGCGGTGTCCGGCTGGAAGATCATGGTCCCGGCCGCGGCCGGCTCGGGCGGCGAGTCTGCCGGCTTCGGCGGGGCGCCGTTCGGATCGGGAGTCATGGCGGACCTTTCTGCGGCCGGGCGGACAACGGACGCGGACGGCCGCCAAGTCCCGCACTGTAAGCGACGGCCGGGCGGACGGGATTGGACCTTGGTCCAAGAAGGACCCCCGCCCGTGCCGCGGGTGCTCCCGCGGGCCGTCGGGGAGCCTTCACACTGATTTCATGTGTCGCAGAAAAAAGATGCTGTTCCCAGTCTACGGGGGGTGATAGACTATGGGCCGCACAACTCTTTCATTGGGGGATCACGGCGGGTCAAGGAGGCCCGCAACTGCGACCACGGGCGGTCGGCGCTCGCCCTCACGTATCGGGGGTCATCGGTGAAGACCGTCCGCGACCTCGCGGTCCCGGCCCTCGTGGCCGGGTCGATGGTCGTCGTCCGTCTGGGGCTGACGGCCGAGGACTTCCGCCGCGCCCGCCGGCGTCGGTTGGTCCTGGCGGCCACGCCGGGCGAGATCCTCATCACGTCACTGGTCGGCCAATCCCTGGTCCGGTGGCTGACTCGGGCGCCGGCGACCGCCGTCACGGTCCTCGGCCGGGTCGAATTCGCCGCTTTCGCCTCCGCCGACTTCGTCCGCCAGAGGCAGCTCGCCGTCGCGGCCGCCGCGGCACTCCGACGCGTCCGCGGGATGGACTTCGCCCTGGCCGCCGGAGGGGGCCAGCCATGAGCGAGCCTGTCGAGACGGTCGTCTCGCCACGTCCGGTCGGGGCCGGCGTCGATCCGGTACCGGCCGACCGCTGCCCGTTGCTTCCCCCGGGCCGACACGCGGACCGGCGGCAGCTGATGATCGACCTCGGCGCGGCCGCCGCGTCCGGGGTGTGCCCGCTGGCCGGGCCCCTGGACGAGCGGGTGCAATTCGAGACGCTCCTGGCGGACCTGTCGGCCGCCTTCGTCAACCTGCCGCCGGGCGACGTGGACGGGCGGATCGACGACGCGCTGCGGCAGGTCGTGGAACTCCTGGGCGCCGACCGGGGCGGGTTCGGTGAGGTGTCGGAGACCGACTGGGCGTTCCGAGTGACACACTCGTACGCCGCGCCGGGCGTCCCGCCGTCGCCCCCGCGGGTGCTGGAAAGCCAGTTGCCCTGGTACTCGGCGATGATCCGCCGGGGCGACGTGCTGAAGCTGGTGCCGATCCCCGACGCCCTGCCGGCGGAGGCCGTCGCCGAGCGGGAGTACTGCACCGGGTCCGGGCTCAAGTCGCAGCTGACGATCCCGCTCAAGGTCGGCGGAACGGTGCAGTTCGCCATCGGCTGTGCGTCGTTCCGCGAGTCCCGACCCTGGCCGGAGGAACTGGTGCGGCGGCTGCGGCTGCTCGGGGAGGTCTTCGCCAACGCCCTGGCCCGCAAGCGGGCGGACGAGGAGCTGTGGCGGCGGGAGCGGCGGTACCGCGAGCTGGTCGAATCGACCCGGGCGGTGCCGTGGGAGGCGGACCCCGACACCCTCCGGGCCACGTACGTCGCCCCCCAGGTCGTGCCCATGCTGGGCTACCCCCACCAGGCGTGGTACCGGGACGGGTTCTGGCAGTCCCGGCTGCACCCCGACGACCGGGCGGCGGTCCTCCACGGGTTCGGCGAGGCGGTCCGTCGCGGCCGGGACTGCGACATGGAATACCGGCTGGTGGCCGCGGACGGGCGGACCGTCTGGGTCCGCGACCAGGTCACCGTCCCGACCGACGGCGGGGGCGCGAAGTCCCTCCGGGGCGTGATGACGGACGTCACGGAGCGGAAGCGGGCGGAGGGCGAGGCGGCTCACCTGAAGGAGCAGCTGGCCCGCACGTCGCGGGCGGCCACGCTCGGGGAGCTGGCCGCCGCGATCGCCCACGAGGTCAACCAGCCGCTCTGCGCCATCGTCAGCAACGGCGAGACGGCCCAGGACTATCTGGCGGGCGGGGCCGCCGACCTGGGCGAGGTGCGGGACGCCCTCCGGGACATCGTCGCGGACGGGCGGCGGGCGGCCGAGATCGTCCGCCGGATCCGGGCGCTGTTCCGCACCCGGCAGCCCGAGCGGGCCCCGTTCGACCTGACCGACGCGGCCCGCGAGGTCGCCGCCCTGCTGCACCACCGGCTGGCGCGGGACGGCATCGCCCTGGCCCTCGACCTCGCGGCGGGACTGCCGCCGGTGCTCGGCGACCGGGTGCAGGTCCAGCAGGTGGTCCTGAACCTGATGGCGAACGCGGCCGAGGCCATGGCCGGCGGCGCGGCCGGCCGCCGGCAGCTGTCCGTGTCCACGGCCCGGGTCGGCGGCGCGGTCGCCGTGTCCGTGCGGGACTCCGGGCCGGGCATCAGCCCCGACCGGCTCGACCGGGTTTTCGACGCCTTCTTCACCACCAAGCCCGACGGCACCGGCGTCGGGCTGTCGATCAGCCGGACCATCGTCGAGGCCCACGGGGGCCGCATCTGGGCCGAGACCGCCGCCGGCGGCGGCGCGGCGTTCCACGTCACCCTGCCATCCAAGGAGCCTTCACCATGACGGACGCCACGCCGGTCGTGTACGTCGTCGACGACGACGAGTCGATCCGCAAGTGCCTGGACCGGATGCTCCGGTTCGCCGGCTACCGGACCGAGACGTTCGCGTCGGCGGAGGAATTCTTGCGGCGCCACCGGGCCGCGGTACCGGGGTGCCTGATCCTGGACGTGCAAATGCCGGGGCGGAGCGGGCTGGAGCTGCAGCAGTTGTTGCACGACGGCGACGTCCCCCTGCCCGTCGTCTTCCTGACCGGCCACGGCGACATCCCGATGACCGTCCGGGCCATGCGGGGCGGGGCGGTGGACTTCCTGACCAAGCCGTTCGTCCGGGACGACCTGCTCGCCGCCGTCCGGCGGGCCGTCGAGCTGGCGGCCGACGACCGGGCGGGGCGGGACGAGGTCGCGGCCGTCCGCCGGCGGGCGGACGGCCTGACGGAGCGGGAGCAAGAAGTCATGATCCTGGTGGTCAGTGGGATGCTCAACAAGCGGATCGGCCACCGACTCGGGGTGACCGAGAAGACGGTGAAGTTCCACCGCGGCAACGTGATGCACAAGATGGGGGCGGACTCGCTGGCGGGGCTCGTCCGCATGGCCGAGAAGATCGGCATCAGGGGCGAAGCGCCCGGCCGGGCGACGGCGTCGGGGGCCCGCGCCGCGGTCGGCTGTTGCGGGTGACGGCGGCGCTACCGCTTGCGGAACGGCCCGCCCGCGGACGGGTCGTACGTCCGCCGCTCGACCGGGCAGTCGGCGATGCCGAGCGGGCCGAGCAGCCAGTCGTGATTCGCGCACCGGTCGATGACCCCGCCCCGCTCCATGACCTGCCGGACCATGTGCTCGCTGGCCCGGTCGCCGAACCGGCTCAGGGGGTACTCCTGCCGGTCGTAGCGGGCGTCGCAGTCCGTGATCGCGTGGATGCAGTCGCAGCCGGTGCCCCGGCGGCCCTCGCCGACCGTGTCGATGCACTGGTAGCCGACTTGGCCGCTGTCCATGAACTCCTTCTGCATCACAAGTTTTCGGTAGAGGCCCGGGCGGATTTCGTACGGCCCCCAGAGCGAGATCCGCTCACCGTTCTTCCGCATCTCGCGGATCGTCGTGCACAGGTCGAGGTCCACGCCCGGCTCCACGCGGAACCGCAGCGGGTGGATGTCCAGCGTCGCCGGCATCCAGCTGATGGTGGCCGCCTCGACCAGCGGCGGCTGCCCCGGCCCGTTGTCCACGGCCCGGACGGCCGTCGCCCACGAGTGCGTGTACTTCGGCCGCAGCGGCTCGGACTGGGAGCCGAAGATCAGCAGGTAGTAGTGCTCGTTCGGCGGGGCCGGCTCGCGCTCGAGGTCCTCGACCGTGACGGTCGCGGCCGGCGTCGGCGGGCGGACCGCGGTCGCCGCGCAGCCGCACGGGGCCAGGGCCAGAAGGACCATCGCCTTCCACGGCCATGACCGGTGCGGGCACACTGGTGTGCGCGAATCCGGAGGCATCGGACGCACGGCCCCATATTCAGGGTGTCCCAGGCCACTTCGTACCTATCGGCGGAACGCGGCCGCAAATTCGGTCATTCACGATCTTCCGGCAGGATCGGCCCGCGGCGGGGCTTGGACCAAGGTCCAGTTACGCCCCCGGTTGCGAAGTCTAGGCTGTTCGAGCAGCGAAGTGGTCCGACGAACTGTTCCATCCCGCCGCCTGCCGGAGACGCACGTCCATGACCCGCGCAATCCTAACGCACGTCGCCGCCGCCCTCGCCGCCGTGGGTCTGACGGCCCCGGCCCACGCCCAGCCGCCGCGGGCGGTCCTGCAGGGCCACCGCAGCGGCGTCTACTCGTTGGCGTTCAGCCCCGACGGGAAGGTGCTGCTGTCCGGCAGCCGGGACGGCACGGTGATCGCCTGGAACGCCGCCGACGGCTCGCAACGGTCCGCCCACCCGATCCACAAGTTCGACGTCAACGCCATCGTCATCAGCCCGGACGGCCGGTGGGTGGCGACGGGCTCCTCCGACAACACGATCAAGGTCTACGACGTACAGAAGCGCGAGTTCGGGCCCCCCATCGGCGGGCACGACAACTCGGTCGAGGCGCTGGCGTTCAACCACGCCGGGACGGTCCTCGTCTCGGCCAGCCTCGACAACACGATCAAGGTCTGGAGCTTGAGCACCGGCGAGCGGTTGTACATGGTCCGCGGGCACACCTTTGAGGGCCGCCCGCGGCCGGTGAAGGCGGTGGCGTTCAGCCCCGACGGGACGATCCTGGCCTCCGGCGGGGCCGACGGGTTCGTGCGGCTCTGGGACGTGAAGACGGCGCAGGAGACGGCCGCGCTGCCGACGGTGATCACGGTGGACAGCATCTCGTTCAGCCCGGACGGGGCGCGGGTCGCCGCGGCCGGCGGCCAGGGCCGGAAGGTCCACGTGTGGGACGTGAAGTCCGGCAAGGAGGTCCTCACGCTGGAGGGGCACGCCGACGGCGTCGTCGCGGTCCGCTATTCGCCGGACGGCAAGCAGATCGCCTCGGCCGGCCGCGACAAGACGGTGCGGCTGTGGGACGCCGCGACCGGCCGCCCGGCCGGCGTCCTGCAAGGCCACGAGCAGACCGTCTACTGCCTCGCGTTCAGCCCGGACGGCAAGACGTTGGCGTCGGGCGGCGGGGACCGGACGGTCCGCCTCTGGGACATGGCCCGCGGCCGGTGACGGCCGGCGGATGTGGCGCGAACGGCGACGGAGGACATCAGGCTGCCCGGTCAGGCGGGGGTGCGGGTCGGTGGCGTTGACAGAACTGGAACCCGGTGTTGTTCGCAGGGGCTGCCCTGTGAAGCCGACCAGCGCGACAGTGGTGGTCATCGACGACGACGAGTCGGTCCGCAAGGCGTTGCGGCGGCTGATTCGGTCGGTCGGGCTGGCGGTGACGACCCACGCCTCGGCCGAGGAATTCCTGGCCGGCGGCGGGCCGCCGCCGGGCTGCCTCATCCTCGACGTGCGGCTGCCCGGGATGAGCGGCCTGGACCTCCAGCGGCTCCTGGCCGACTCCGGGCGGGACGTCGCCGTCGTCGTCATCACGGCGCACGAGGACCAGGCGGTCCGCCGCACGGCACTCGGGGCCGGGGCGGTCGATTTCATCGCCAAGCCGTTCGGCCGCGACCGGCTGCTGGGCGCCGTGGCGAAGGCGATGGCACGGGGCGACTAGTCCGCCGCCCGGTCGTTCGGCGCCGATTCACCGACGCGGGCCGGTCCCCGGTTGGGACCAAGGTCCAGTGTCTCGCTTATGGTGCCGCCTTACCCTGGCACAAACGCGACGGCCGAAGGTCGGTCCGGGGGCTGCCATGAAGGTCGGCATCGTCGGGAGCGGGTTCGTCGGCGCCACGGCCGGCTACGCCCTCGTGATGCGCGGGGTGGGCCGCGAGGTCGTGCTGGTTGACCGCAACGCCGCACGGGCCGAGGCCGAGGCCGACGACATCCGCCACGCCGTGCCGTTCGCCGACCCGCTCGAGGTCCGCGCCGGCGACTACGCCGCCCTGGCCGGCTGCCGGGTGGTCCTCCTGTGCGCGGGGGTCGGGCAGAAGCCCGGCGAAACCCGGCTGGACCTGCTGCGGCGGAACGCCCTCGTCTTCCGGGAGGTCGTGCCCCAGGTCTTGTCCAACGCCCCGGACGCGGTGCTCGTCGTCGCCAGCAACCCGGTGGACGTGATGACCCACCTGGCCGCCCGGTTCGCGGCGAAGTGCGGCGTGCCCCGGGGGCGGGTACTCGGCTCGGGCACGACGCTGGACACGGCCCGGTTCCGCAGCCTCGTCGGCACCCACTGCGGCGTGGACCCGCACCACGTCCACGCCTGCGTGGTCGGCGAGCACGGCGACTCGGAAGTCCTCACCTGGTCGCTGGCGACGGTCGGCGGGATGCCGCTGGCCGAGTTCGTCCGCCTCCGCGGCATCGACCTGACCGAGGCCGCCCGCCGGCGGGTGGACGCGGCGGTCCGCGGGGCGGCGGACACGATCATCCGCGGCAAGGGGGCGACCTACTACGGCATCGGCAGCGCCCTGGCCGGCCTGGTCGCCACCATCCTCCACGACCGCCGGTCAATCCTGACCGTCTGCTGCCCGGCGGCGGAGGTCGCGGGCGTCGCCGACGTCACGCTGTCCGTGCCCCGGCTGGTGGGCGGCCGGGGCGTCCTCGAGACGTTTCCGCTCCCGCTCGACCCGGCCGAGGCCGCCGCCCTGCGGGCCAGCGCCGGCGTGGTCCGCGCGGCCCTCGACGAGCTGGGCGACGACTGGTGATTCCCGCGGACGGCCCGCCGGCCGCCCGCCGAGCACGAAGGGGATCGACGCATGGACACGGCCTTCAACCTCCGGGCGTACGACATCACCGTCCCGGAAATCCACCACAACGCCCCGCCGAGCCTGCTGTACGAGCACGCCATCCGCTACGAGCGGGACGCCACCATCGCCGAGAGCGGCGCCCTGGTCGCCTACTCGGGCGTCAAGACCGGCCGGTCGCCCAAGGACAAGCGGGTGGTCAAGCACCCGGACTCCGAGGCCGACGTGTGGTGGGGGTCGGTGAACATCCCGCTGGACGCCAAGTCGTTCGCCATCAACCGGGAGCGGGCCCACGACTACCTCAACACCCGCGACCGCCTGTACTGCTTCGACGGGTTCGCCGGCTGGGACCCGAAGTACCGGATCAAGGTGCGGGTCATCTGCTCCCGGCCGTACCACGCCCTGTTCATGCACACCATGCTCATCCGGCCGACGCCGCCGGAGCTGGCGGCGTTCGGCGAGCCGGACTTCGTCATCACCAACGCCGGCGCGTTCCCGGCCAACCGGCTGACGGCCGGCGTCGACTCCCGGACCAGCGTCAGCCTGAGCCTCGAGGAGCGGGAGCTGGTCATCCTGGGGACGGAGTACGCCGGGGAGATGAAGAAGGGCGTGTTCACGGTGGCGAACTACTTCGCCCCGAAGCGGGGGCTGCTGTCGATGCACTGCTCGGCGACGGCCGACCGGCAGACGGGGCGGTCGTCGCTGTTGTTCGGGCTGTCCGGCACCGGCAAGACGACGCTGTCCGCGGACCCGAAGCGGGACCTGATCGGCGACGACGAGCACGTCTGGAGCGACGACGGCGTGTTCAACATCGAGGGCGGCTGTTACGCCAAGGCGATCAACCTGTCGCCGGAGTCCGAGCCGGACATCTTCGAGGCCCTGCACTTCGGGGCCGTGCTGGAGAACGTGGTGCTGGAGGACGACCACTCGGTCAACTTCGCGGACACGCGGATCACCGAGAACACCCGCGGGGCCTACCCGATCAACTTCATCAAGAACGCCCGGATCCCGTGCATGGCCGGCCACCCGACGGACGTCATCTTCCTCACCTGCGACGCGTTCGGCGTGCTACCCCCGGTCAGCGCCCTGTCGCCGGCCCAGGCGATGTACCACTTCGTCAGCGGCTACACGGCCAAGGTGGCCGGCACCGAGATGGGGGTGAAGGAGCCGTCGGCGACGTTCTCGCCGTGCTTCGGCGGGCCGTTCCTAGTCTGGCACCCGAACAAGTACGCGGAGCTGCTGGCGGCCAAGATGAAGCAGCACAACGCCCGGGTGTGGCTGGTCAACACCGGCTGGAGCGGCGGCGGGCATGGCGTCGGCAAGCGGATCAAGCTCGCCGCCACCCGGGCCATCATCGACGCGATCCACAGCGGCGCACTTGCCACGGCCGCGACCAAGCGGGACCCGGTGTTCGGGTTCGAGGTGGTCACCGCTTGCCCCGGCGTGTCGCCGGAAATCCTCTGGCCGCGCGACACCTGGGCCGACAAGGCGGCGTACGACGCGGCGGCGAAGAAGCTCGCCGGGTTGTTCACCGAGAACTTCAAGAAGTACGAGGCCGGCGTCGGCCCGGACGTCCGGGCGGCGGCGCCCGCGGCGTGACGGTTCCCGCGGAGGTTGTTTCGCCCGGTCCGGCACCGACGAATGGACCCATGACCGACCAGCGCCTGACCACCGAGCTGCTGCTCCAGGCCGGCCGGCTGTTGCTGGAGTACAACGAAGCGACCGCGGCGATCCACCGCACCCTGGCGGCGACCGCGGCCGCCCTGACGGACGACCCGTGCCACGTCGCGGTGTCGTACCGGGGCGTGGTCGTCTCCCTGGCCGGCAACGGCCCGGTTCTCGGAGAGGTGGACGAACTCCGGTACAACACGGCCGTCCAGGCGCGGGTCCACCAGATCCTGGCGGCGGTCCGGGCGGGCACCCTCGACCCGCCGGACGCCCTGGCCGGCCTGCGGACCGTCGAGGCGGAGACGCCGCGGCACCCGTGGTGGCTCGCCGCCCTGGCCCTCGCGGCCGCGGCCGCCGGCCTGGCGAGGCTACTGGGGGCGGACGGCGGCGCTACGGCGGTCGCCGGGTTGGCGACCGGGCTGGGGCTGGTCGCCCGGCGGGAACTCGGCCGGCAGCGGTTCAGCCTGCTGGCCCTGCCGCTGACGGCCGCCTTCATCGGCGCGGCCCTCGGCGGGCTGGCCATCCGGACCGGCTGGACCGGCACGCCGGAGCTGGCCCTGGTCGTGCCGGCCCTCATGGTGGTGCCGGGGCCGCACCTGATCAACGGGCTGTTCGATGCCATCGACAACCACGTCCCGATGAGCCTGTCCCGGCTGGGGCTGGCGACGGGCATCCTGCTCGCCGGTGCCCTCGGCGTCGTCCTCGGGGTCGAGCTCACCCTGCCGGGCCCCGGCTTCGTCGAGCGGGCCGCCGGCGGCGACCACCTCAACCTCGCGGCCGACATGGCGCTGGCCGGCGTCGTCACCTGCGGCTTCGCGGTGTTCTACAACACGGCCTGGGACCAGCTCTGGCGGGCGGCGATCGGCGGCATGGCGGGCCACGGCCTCCGCTACCTCGCCCTGGACCTCGGCTGGCCGCTGGAGGCGGCAACGCTCCTGGGCGGGCTGGCCGTCGGCGCCGTGTCGGCCCGGATGGCCCGGGCCGGCGGGACGCCCGTCGCGGTCGTGGCCTTCGCCGGCGCCGTGACGATGGTCCCCGGGCTGAGCCTGTACCGTGCCCTCGCCGGCGGCGTGCAGCTGGCCCGGTCGGGGGGCCTGGCGGACCCGGCCACGGCGGCCGCGACCCTCGGCCACGCGGTACAGGGGTGCGTGGTGGTCGGCGGGCTGGCGCTGGGGCTCGTCCTCGGGGCGCGCGGTTCTGGCCTTGACCAGGACGGGTGACCTGCCGCCAGAGCACCGTGCCGGGGCCAGCGAAAGGGCCCGGGCGCACGACCGGCCGTCACCGGCCGCGGAGCAAGACACGGCCCGTGCCGGCGCTCGGGACGCCGCCGGCGGGGGCGAATGAAGGAATTGGACGGCCGGCGCGGCATCGCCGCGGCGCGGCCTTCGGGAAGGAGAGGGGCCAATCATGCGACGCATCCTGATTTCGGTCGGAGTGATCGGGGGCCTGTCGGTCCTGGTCGCCCAGGCCGTTCGCAGCCAGTCGGCGCCGACGAAGCCGGCCCAACCCGCCGGCGGATCGGGGCAGGGAGATAACCGGGCCGCGCCCGGGGCGGACCACGCCGCGGACGAGGCAACCATCCGGGCGAACATCGACCGCTTCGTGAAGGCGTACAACGCCGGGGACGCCAAGGCGATCGCCGCCCTGTTCACCCCGGACGGTCAGATCGAGGACAAGGACGGCGACGTCTCCGAGGGCCGCGAGGCGATCCAACAGACGTTCGCGGGGCTGTTCGCCGACGCGCCGCAGAAGCGGATCGAGGTATTCGTCGAGTCGATCCGGTTCATCGGGGCGGACCTGGCGGTGGAAACCGGCACGACGAAGGAGACGCCCGCGCCGAACGAGCCGCCGGAATACGACCGCTACACCGTGCTCCACGTCAAGCGGGACGGCCAGTGGCAGGTGGCGTTGGCCCGTGACGAGGAGGGCCCGCCCGACTCGGCCCACGAGCGGCTCCAACCGCTCGCCTGGCTCGTCGGCGACTGGGTGGACGACGGCGGCAGCGCCGTGGTCGTGTCGTCGTGCCGCTGGAGCGAGGATGGGAACTTCCTGGTGCAGGACTTCAAGCTCCGGGTCAACGGCCGGGACGAGATGAACGTCACCCAGCGGATCGGCTGGGACCCCGCCGCCAAGTGCGTGCGGTCCTGGGTGTTCGACACCGAGGGCGGGTTCGGCCAGAGCGTCTGGACCCGCGACGACGACGAGTGGCTCATCAAGGCCACCGCCGTCCGCCCCGACGGAACGACGGCCTCGGCCACGAACCGGCTCATTCAGGACGGCGGCGACGGCTACGTCTGGCGGTCCACGGACCGCGTGGTCGGCGGCGAGGTGCAGGAGCCGACGGAGGTGCGGGTCGTCCGCAAGCCGCCGCAACCCAAGCCGTGACGCCCTGACCTGACGGGTCTTTCCACGGAGAATCGGCCATGAGAACTCGGATTTTCATAACGGTCGGCGTTTCGCTGGTGTTGCTCTGGGCCACGACGGAAGTGCTCGCCGGCCGCGGGGGCGGGCGCGGCGGCGGGGGCGGCCGGGGCGGCGGCGGCCGGCCTGCCGGCGGGGGTGCCCGGCCGGCCGGCGGCGGGGCAAGGCCGGCGGGCGGTGGCGCGAGGCCCCCGGCCGGTGGCGCCCGGCCCGGCGGCGGGTATCGGCCCCCCGCCGGCGGCGCGCGGCCCGGCGGTGGGGGCGCGCGGCCCGGCGGACTACCGGCCGGCGGCCGGACGCCGTCGTTCAGCCCGCCCGGCGGCGGCCGACCGGCGCAACTGCCGAGCAATCGCCCCGGGATGACGCCCGGCGGCGGGCGGCCGAACGTCGGCAACCGGCCGGCACAGCTGCCGAGCGGGGGCCGACCGAATGTCGGCGGCCCGGCACAACTGCCGGGCGGCGGGCGGCCCAACATCGGCGGCCCGGCACAACTGCCCTCGGGTGGTCGGCCGAACGTCGGCAACCGCCCGTCCCAGCTGCCAGCCGGCGGCGGTCGCCCGAACGTCGGCAACCGCCCGACCCAGCTGCCGTCCACCCGCCCGGACATCGGCGGGCGGCCCGGCGTCGGCGGCCGACCGTCCCAGCTACCGGCCCTCGGGGCCGGCGCCGCGATCGGCGCCGGCCTGGGGAACCGCGTCGGCGACCGCCCCGGCACCCTCCCGGGCCTGGGCGACGGCCGGCCCAGCCAGCTCCCCGCCCGGACCCCGGACCAGCGGCGGGACGACCTCCGCAACCGGCTCGACGGCGAGAACCGCCCGGGCCAACAGCCGGCGCGCGACTGGAACCAGGTCCGCAACGACTGGCAACAGAACCGCAACGACATCCGCGAGGACTGGCAGCAGCACCGCGATGAGGCGCGCAACGACTGGCAGGACTTCTTCGACGACCACTACGGCCGGTACGGCGGCTGGTACGCCGGCTACGCCCCGGGCTACTGGGGGCGGTGGGATTACATGTGGGACAACTACCCGGTCGCGGCCGCGGTCGGCCTGACGTGGTGGGGCGCCAACGCCCTGGGGTACGGGTTCGGCTACTCGGATTATTCCAACCCGTACTACACCGAGAGCATGCCGGCCTACTACCAGGAGCCGGTCATCTCCATGCCGGTCGAGACAGTGGTGCAGGTGGAGGTGCCTGCGGGCCAGCCGACGCCGGCGCAGGCCCTGCCGCCGGGCGTCTCGCCCGACGCCGTCGCCAAGTTCGACCAGGCCCGGGCCGCCTTCTACGAAGGCCGGTACGACGAGGCGCTGAAGCTCACCGACGCTGCCGTCGCCCAGATGCCGCACGACGCGGTGCTGCACGAGTTCCGCTCGCTGGTGCTGTTCGCGCTGCAGCGGTTCGCCGAGTCGGCCGCGGCCATCCACCCCGTCCTCGACGTCGGCCCGGGCTGGGACTGGAAGACCCTCGGCACCCTGTACCCCAACGTCGAGATCTACACCAACCAGCTCCGCGCGCTCGAGGTCGCACGCAACCAGAACCCCAAGGCCGCGGAGCTGTACTTCTTGCTGGGGTACCACTACCTGACCTGCGGCCACCAGGAGGCGGCTCTGGAGAGCTTCCGGCGGGCGGCGGACCTTCAGCCGAAGGACGCCGTGGCGGCGGCCCTGGTCGCCACGCTGTCGCCGCGCGGCGCCCAGCCGGCGCAGCCGGCGGCCACGCCGGCCCCGCCGCCCGTCCCGCCGGACACCGTCGTCGGCGCCTGGACGGCGGCCGGCCCGTCCTCCGCCAGCTACGCCATGACGCTCCGCAAGGACGGGACGTTCACGTGGGCGTTCCAGAAAGGCGCGCGGAAGCAGGAAGCCAAGGGGGTCTACACCGTGGAAGGCAACGTCCTGGCGATGGAGCCCGACACCGGCGGCGTCCTCCTGGCGGAGCTGACCGCCAAGGCCCCGGACGGGCTGCACTTCAAGATGGTCGGTGGGCCGAAGGGCGACCCGGGGCTGGACTTCCGCCGCGGGCCGTTGCAGTAAGTCGGGTGTTCGACGCCCTGACCAACTGGAGGAATCACCATGGACCTGCTCGATTCGTTGAAGCGGTACACGACGGTGGTGGCCGACACCGGCGACTTCGAGTCCATCACCGAGTACCAGCCGCAGGACGCCACGACCAACCCGTCGCTGCTCTACCAGGCGGCCCAGAAGCCGCAGTACGAGCACCTCGTGGACGACGCCCTGCACCACGCCATCCGCCACCCCGGCGACCGGGCCGCCCGGACCGGGGCGTTCATGGACAAGCTGCTGGTCAACTTCGGCTGCGAGATCCTCAAGATCGTCCCCGGCCGGGTGTCCACCGAGGTGGACGCCAGCCTCAGCTTCGACACCGACGGGACGCTGGCCAAGGCCCGGCAGCTGATCGGCATGTACGAGGAGGCCGGGGTCGATCGCAAGCGGGTGCTCATCAAGATCGCCAGCACCTGGGAGGGCATCCGGGCCGCCGAGCGGCTGGAGCGGGAGGGCATCCACTGCAACCTGACGCTGTTGTTCAGCTTCGCCCAGGCGGTGGCCTGCGCCGAGGCCGGGGTGACGCTGATCTCCCCGTTCGTCGGCCGGATCTACGACTGGTACAAGAAGGAGCGGGGCGGCGACATCCCGGCCGACGACGACCCCGGCGTGGCGTCGGTCACCCGGATTTACAACTACTTCAAGAAGTTCGGCTACAAGACGCAGATCATGGGCGCGAGCTTCCGCAAGGTGGACCAGATCGTTCGCCTCGCCGGCAGCGACCTGCTGACCATCAGCCCCGACCTGCTGCAGCAGATGGAGAAGACCGAGGGCGAGGTCACGCC
>DASXAN010000274.1:0-4145 GCA_036406755.1 Gemmataceae bacterium | reverse complement strand
CCATCCCGGGTGACGAGCACGACGTACGACGGCCGGACCAGCCCGACGCCGCCGAGTTTCTCCGAGTGCCCGTCCTGGTAGTTGACCTGCAGCCGGCCGTCGTTGTCCAGGCTCATCTGGCTCTGCGCGCTGTTGAACAGGTTGCCGGCCTTGCCGTAGAGTTCCTTCGTCCACAGGTCCTTCCGCTCCGCCAGGTTGAAGGCGTACACCTTGTCGGCCAGGTGCAGGACCAGGGTGTGGCCGGTGGCGAACGCGAACTTGGCTGTGTGCTGGCTGTGCAGGTACGGGGCCGGCTGCAACCCCGGCCGCCGCCACCGCTCCTCCCCGGTCGCCCGGTCCAACAGCCGCAGCGTCCAGTTCTGGTTGCCGCCCATGTTCGCTTCCAGCACCAGCCGGTGCCGCTGGAAGAACGGCAACAGCCCGTCCCCCTCCGGCTCGACGGACAGCGTCATTTGCGTCGCCGGGAAGGCGTTGCCGGGGGCGGCGTGGAACTCCTGGGACCGGAACGCGCCCTTCCACTGCACCCCGAGCGGCTCCAGGTACGGCAGGAACCGCTTGTCGGTGAACAGCTCGTTGAGCAGGTCGGCCCCGGTCTTGCCGTCCCGCACCGTCACGGTGGCGAACTCGGTGCCGAGCTGCTTGTAGAAGCCGACGGCGTCCTCGTACAACCCGCGCTTGAGGTAGACGTGGATCATGGCCTCGATGGCCTTGGCGGCGGTCGGCGGGTCCTGCTTGCGGACGTCCGGGGAGAAGCACAGCCCCTGGAGCTTCGTTTCCGCCTCGGTCAGGTCGTCCGGCCCGCCGGCGGCGATGAGCCGTTCGGCCAGCTGCAGCTGTGCCTCCCGCCCCACTTGGAACGACGTGCCGAACACGGCGACGAACCGGCGGGCGGCGTCCAGGTCGCCGCCGTCGCGGATGGCGGCCCACTTCTTGGCGATCGCCTCGTCGAGCTGCTTGCGCTGCTCCGGGCTGGCCTTGTCCATCATCCCCTTGATCCGCCCGCGGCTCCAGACGTCCGGGCGGGTCTTGGTGTTCGGCTCGTCCACGACGCTGACCAGTTCCTTGTTCCCGGTCAGGGCGCCGAACCGCTCGTAGGCGGCGAAGGCGTCGAGCAGCCGGCCCTGGCTCTCCCGGCCGCGGCCGAGCAGGCTCAGGTACGTGACCTCCCGCCGCTGTCCTTCGTCGGCCGCCCGCTGCCTCTGGCCGGCGTCGGCGTCGGCCGGCACGTCGACCTTGCACAGGGCGTGGTACTCGTCCAGGTACCTCTCGGCGGACGGGAAGTCGTTCAGCAGCAGGTCGGTGAGGGCCTCGTGCAGCTTGTCCTTGGCCTTGCCGGCGGCGTCCACCGGCGGCTTGTTCGCCAGGGCGGTCCGCAGGTCCTCGACGGCCCGCTTCAGGTCGCCCTTGTCCAGGTACAGCTCGCCCCGCTCGATCAGGCCGACCGGGTCGGTCGGGTTCTGCTTGAGCCGGCGGTCGATCTCGGCCAGCATCCGCTTCAGCTCGGGGAAGGCGGCGACGGCCGTGGCCGTCTGCGACACCAGCTCGCCGTCCACGAACACCAGGTTGCCGAGCGCGATCTTCTTGCGGGACTTGGCCGGCGGGCCGATCGGCTTGCCGGTGGCCAGGTTGATGGCCAGCACGGCCGGCTTCTTCTCCGCGTCGTCGGCCGCCCAGGCCAGCGGCAGGTAGTAGACGTCCTCGCTCGCCGCCCCCTGGCCGGACGGCATCCCGGTCGGCAGTTTCCACAGCTCCTTGCCGTCGTCCAGGTTCAGCGCCCGCACGTAGGACTTGCCGACGACGACCACCCGCGGGCCGAACACGCCGCCCAGGTACAGGTCGTCGTCCTCCCGCTTGACGCGCCAGAGCAGCCGGCCGTCGCGGAGGTTCAGGCAGTGCATCTCACCGCCGTCGAAGGCGGCGAAGACGACCTTGCCGGACTGGATGATCGGGGCGGTGGGCCGCCACCGGTCGTGGGACAGCGTGCCGCCGGACGGGATGCGGCCGCCGAACCGGCCCCGCATCATCATGATCTGGGCCATCTCGTCCTGCGCCGGCTGGGAGCCGTCCCGGTACGAGTGGGCCCAGACGAGCGAGTGGGACAGCAGGTCCACGCCGAGGATCAGGCCGGCGTTGGTCGGGCAGACGAGCACGCCGTCGGCGTAGGCCAGGTGGGCGGCGTGCAGGCGGCGGAGGCTGTCCTGCGGCAGCCGCTTGTTGGCCGTCCCCAGCGACTGCTGCCAGACCAGGTCCGGGCACTGGTCCTGCCGCGGCTGCCCCTGCTCGTCGGTGTACTGGTAGGTGACTAGCTTGGTCGGGTCGAGGCAGGCCAGCCGCAGCTCGGTGTTCTTCTCGACCAGCACGTACAGCTTCCCGCCCAGCGGTAGGGGGGGGCCGAGGAAGAAGCTGTCCAGGTATTCCAGCCCGGCGACCGTCTCCTTGGCGTCGTCCTTCTCCTTGGCCGGCCCCTTGTTCCGCCGGCCGAGGGTCCACACCAGCTTGCCGGTGTCGATCTCGACGGCCCGGAGCAGGTTGTAGTTGACCTGATCGGTGAACGGGCCGTAGTTGATGTGGTTGCCGAAATTCGCCTGGGCGACCATGTTCGGGTGGGGGGGCACGGCCAGGTCGTCCACGAAGTAGACGAGCTTGCCGTCGTGGGACAGCGAGCCGATGGTCGAGTTCTCGAAGAACACGCCGGGCGGCCCCTGGGCCTGGTTGTGATAGAACGGGGTGTACCACTGCTCGACCAGGACGTTCTTCTTGTCCGGCCGGGCCACCATCTCCAGGAGGCTGCCGTCGGCCTTGGACCGCCAGAGCATCTCGCCGGCGTGCCGGTGGCCGTCGGCCGTGTCGGCGTCCCGCAGGCTGACGGCGTGGACGCCGTCGTAGGTGCGGAACAGCAGCCGGCCGTTGGCCGCCACCGGGAAGAACGCCGGCAGGACCGGCTTGCCCTCCAGGCTGGCCAGCGCCGCCCGGATGAGTTCGCCGACGGTGTGCGTGGCCTGGACGACGTCCGGCTTGTCGTGGTTGTCCGGGTCGGTTTCGTCCAGCGGCGTCATGCTGTACTGCCACCGCGGCTCCAGGTACGCGATGCCGCCGACCCCCTGGGCGTTGCGGGCCGGGTTGCCGCGGAACGTCCACCAGTCGTTCTGCCCGACCTGTGCGACCAGGGCGGCCGCCTTCTCGAACTCGGCCCGGGCCTGGTTGAGCGTCACCTTCCGGTTGCCGAACACCAGCTCGCCGCGGCCGGCCCGGTCGGCCATCTGCTTCCACACCTTCTCGGCGTTGGCGGTGTCGCCGGCCCGGCGGAACGCCAGGGCGGCCTTGAACAGCACTTTGACGGGCAGCTTGTCCGCGTCCGGCCGGCTCAGCAGCCGCTCGAAGCTCAGGGCGGCCATCAGGTAGGAGCCGCGGTCGAGGTGGTAGGTGCCGAGCAGGTTGGTGGCGTCGGCCCCGGCCTTGGTGTGCAGGTACCGCAAGGCGACCTCGGCGAGCAGGCCCGGGTCGTTGGCGTCCAGCGCGGCCTTGAGGGCGTCGGAGGCCGCCTGGCCGTAGACGACCTGATACGTTTCCAACCCGTCCGGGGGCAGCTCGCCGATCAGGCGGTTGGCCTCGGTGCGGACGCTGATCCGCCGCTTGGTCGGCTTACCCTTCTCGTCCGGCGGGCCGTCGGTCTCGATGAACGAGTCCTCCTTCGCTTCGAGCAGCGACTGGAGGCACTCACAGGCGATCCGCCATTCCTTCTTCTTGATGTAGTCCTGGGCCGCCTGGATGAGCCGGCGGGACTCGCGGTTGCTTGGAACGGTGACGTCGTCGGTGAACGGCTTGTCCTCGTCGCCCTTGGCCTCGGGGGTCTTGACGGTGACGCGGCGCTGGCCGCGGGCATCCGGCACGGTCGCCAGGAGCAGCAAGCCCACGGCCAAGCCCAGCAAACCGGCGAGCCGGCGCGTCCTCGACGACATGAGTATTGCTCCCCCTCGGTGCGCAGCGCGGACCGTTGCGGCGGCCGCAATCAGGAATTGTGACACACCGGGGGGGGTGTCACAAGCGCAATCCCCGATCGGGCAACGGCCCTCCGACGGGTGGACGACCGGCGGGGGCAGGGCTAACAGGGTTGCGCCCGGTTAGCCGCGACGCGGAGTCTGCGG
>DASXAN010000273.1:0-2926 GCA_036406755.1 Gemmataceae bacterium | reverse complement strand
GTGAGCGCCCCGGGCCCTACGGCTGTCGGTGACAGTTGTGAGGGCTCGGGGCGCTCGCGCAACCCCGCTCGCCCATGACCCGCCTTTGCCGCTCCGCCCCGGTTCCTTACCATATCAACGGGGGCCGCCGGCCCGCCCACTCGCACCGGAGCAGGAGATCGGGATTATGCCGCTCGAAGCGGTCGTGTCGGAACCGCAGGTGGACAACAACGGCCTCGCCCCGGCCCTGACCGCCGACGCCGACCCGGCCGAGACCCAGGACTGGCTCGACGCCCTGGACGCCGTCATCGAGGCCGAGGGGCCGCAGCGGGCCGTCTACCTGCTCAACCGCCTCCAGATGGAGGCCCACCGCCACGGCGTCCGAAGCCCGCACGGGTTCAACACCCCCTACATCAACTCCATCCCGGCCGAGGACCAGCCGCCGTTCCCCGGCGACCGCAGGATCGAGCGGGACGTCAAGAGCCTGGTTCGCTGGAACGCGATGGCGATGGTCGCCCGCGGCCACAACGGTGGCCACATCTCCACCTACGCCTCCGCCGCCACGCTCTACGAAGTGGGCTACAACCACTTCTTCCACGGCCCCGACGCCCCCAACGGCGGGGACATGGTCTACGTCCAGGGCCACGCCTCCCCCGGCATCTACGCCCGGGCCTTCCTCGCCGGCCGCCTGACCGAGAAGCACCTGGAGAACTTCCGCAAGGAACTGGCCCCCGGCGGCGGCTTGAGTAGCTACCCGCACCCGTGGCTGATGCCCGACTTCTGGCAGTTCCCGACGGTGTCCATGGGCCTGGGGCCGCTCACCGCCATCTACCAGGCCAAGTTCAACCGCTACCTGCACAACCGCGGCATCAAGGACACGTCCGGCCAGCACGTCTGGTGCTTCATCGGCGACGGCGAGACCGACGAGCCGGAGACGCTCGGCTCGCTCACCCTGGCCGCCCGCGAGAAGCTCGACAACCTGATCTTCGTCATCAACTGCAACCTCCAGCGGCTGGACGGCCCGGTCCGGGGCAACGGCAAGATCATCCAGGAGCTGGAGACGGCGTTCCGCGGGGCCGGGTGGCACGTCCTGAAGGTCGTCTGGGGCAGCGACTGGGACCCGCTGTTGGCGAAGGACGAGTCGGGCCTGTTGGTCAAGCGGATGAACGAGGTGCTCGACGGGGAGATGCAGAAATTCTCCGTCGAGTCCGGGGCCTACGTCCGCAAGCAGTTCTTCGGCAAGTACCCGGAGCTGCTGGACCTGGTCAAGGACCTGTCCGACGACGACCTGCGGCGGCTGACCCGCGGCGGGCACGACCCGGTCAAGGTGTACGCCGCCTACAAGGCGGCCGTGGACCACACCGGCAGCCCGACCGTGATCCTGGCGCACACGATCAAGGGGTACGGCCTGGGCGAGCTGGGCGAGGCCCGCAACACCACCCACCAGCAGAAGAAGATGACGGTCGAGGCGCTGAAGCACTTCCGCGACCGGTTCCGCCTGTCGATCCCGGACGAGACGATCGCCAAGATCCCGTTCTACAAGCCGGCCGACGACACCCCGGAGTTGAAGTACCTCCGCGACCGGCGGGAGGCGCTGGGCGGCTGGCTGCCGTCCCGCACGCCGCGGGCCGAGCCGATCAAGGCCCCGCCGCGGGAGGCGTACAAGGCCTACTTCGGCGGCGCCGGCGACCGGGAGCCGTCCACCACCGTCGTCTTCGTGGACATCCTCAACAACGTCCTGTTGAAGAACAAGGAGATCGGCAAGCAGGTGGTGCCGATCATCCCCGACGAGGCCCGCACGTTCGGCATGGACCCGCTGTTCCGGCCGTACGGCATCTACTCCAGCGGCGGGCAGCTCTACGACCCGGTCGATTCCAAGTACACGGCCTCGTACCGCGAGGCGAAGGACGGGCAGATCCTCGAGGAGGGGATCACCGAGGCCGGGGCGATGTCGTCGTTCATCGCCGCCGGCACGTCGTACGCCACCCACGGCGTGCCGATGATCCCGTTCTTCATCTACTACTCGATGTTCGGGTTCCAGCGGATCGGCGACTTGATCTGGGCCGCCGCCGACAGCCGCTGCCGCGGGTTTTTGCTCGGCGCCACGGCCGGGCGGACGACGCTCAACGGCGAAGGCTTGCAGCACCAGGACGGGCACAGCCTCGTCCTGGCCTCGACCGTGCCGACGGTCGTCGCCTACGACCCGGCGTACGCCTACGAGCTGGCCGTCATCATCCAGGACGGCGTCCGCCGGATGTACGAGCAGGGCGAGGACGTGATCTACTACCTCACCCTGTACAACGAGAACTACCAGATGCCGCCCATGCCCGAGGGCGCCGCCGACGGCATCCTCAGGGGCATGTACAAGCTCAAGCCGGCCGGCAAGGCGGCCAAGGGCGGGCCGAAGACGAAGGTCCACCTGCTCGGCAGCGGGCCGATCCTGCGGCACTGCCTGCGGGCGCAGGATCTGCTGGCCGAGAAGTACGGCGTCGCCGCCGACGTGTGGAGCGTGACCAGCTACAAGGAACTCCGCCGCGACGCCCAGGCGTGCGAGCGGTGGAACGTGCTGCACCCGGCCGAGCCGCCGCGCAGGAGCTACGTCGAGACACTGCTGGCCAAGGAAGAGGGCGTGTACGTCGCGGCCAGCGACTTCATGAAGTCGCTGCCGGATCTGATCCAGAAGTGGGTGCCGGGCGGGCTGTTGGCGCTGGGGACGGACGGGTTCGGCCGCAGCGACGACCGGGAGGAGTTGCGGCGGCACTTCGAGGTGGACGCCGAGACGATCGCCGTCGCCGCCCTGACCCGGCTGATGCACCGCAAGGAACTGAAGCCGGCGCAGGTGCAACAGGCGATCAAGGACCTGGGCATCAACCCGGAGAAACCGGACCCGGTGCGGGCGTGACGCGGGTTAGCCGCGACGCGGAGTCCGCGGAGCGGAGCGCGCGAG
>DASXAN010000272.1:0-5231 GCA_036406755.1 Gemmataceae bacterium | reverse complement strand
CGTGGTGGCTGCTGCCACCGCGGCCGCGGACCCAGTGGCCGACCGCCGGCGACGGCCTCATTGGCGACATCCTGGCCGACGGTCCGACCGTCGTGACCAGCCCCCAACCCCCGCTCTCCAGCGTGTTCTCCCGGCCCTACGGCCCGTTCCACTTCCGCGACGCCGCCTCCGGGCGGGTGCGCGAGGTCTGCGGCCCGGAGGACGACCGACCCATCATCGGCTTCTCCCCCGACGGCGCCTGGCTGCTGCTGGAGGCGAACGGACGGTTGCAGCTGTGCCCGGCGGGCGGCGGGGCCGTCACCGACCTGGAACCGCCAGGGCCGGACGACTCCGGGCCGCTCCGCGAACGCCACTTCTCACCGGACGGTAGGTTCCTGGCCTTCGGGGATAAGGCCGCCGGTTCGCGGACCGTCCAACTGTTCGACCTGCGAGCACAGCGCCCGGCCGGCCGGCTCGACGGCGTTGTCCGCGTGTACGGATTCGCCGCCGACGGCCGCGCGATCGTCTACCGTTCGGCCGCGGGCGACTGCGTCCTCTCCGAATGCCCGGGCGGGCGGGTGTGGTTCCGATGTCCGGCCGGGGATTGCTACGGCGCCGAGGTGTCGCCGGCCGGCGACCGGCTGTTGCAGTTTTGCGGCCTCGGCGACGACCGTAGGAGGGTCGTCGTCTGGGACACGACCGCCAGCCGGGAACTGTGTGCCATCCCGTTCGGCGTGAGCGCCGTCGCGCCCGGCGCGAAGCGGCGCTTGTTCACCGCCGACGAGTGCCCGGATGATTCGCGTCAGGTGTCGGTCTGGGACACCGGCGACGGGGCGCTGGTGGCCAGCATGACAATTCCTCGCGGTGCGAGGCTGGACTGGCAGGGCGGGTGGGCGTCGTCGGACGGCCGCACCGTTGCCCTCATCGACAAGGCCGAGGCTGACCCCGTCCGGGCTTGGCTGGAGCGGCGGGTGCCGTGGCTGGGGGTGAAGGTCATGACCAGCCGGGCGAAACTCGTGGACGTGACGACCGGGACGACGGCCGGCCGGCTTCCCGGCGACGTCACGAGCACGATGTTCGCCCCGGACGGGCGGGCGGTGGCCGCCCTCGGGGACGGCATGCTTCGGGTGTGGGACGTACCGCCGCGGAAGCCGCTCACGTGGTTCGCGGTCGCGGCCGGGCTGCTCGCGGTGCCGCCCGCCGGCCTGGCGTGGCGGCGAGTCCGGGGATTGCGCCGGCCGCATTGACAGTCTACTGCGGGGGACCGTCCGATGGTTGTAGCAACGGCGGGCGAGTGGACGGTTGACGTCGCCGAGATGAGCGACGCCCCGCCCGAGGTGCCGTGCGCCGCCTGGGTGCGCCGCGGCGGACAGCTGGTCGTCGGCTACGGCCGGGGGCGGACGCGGAGGGACGCCGTCCAGACGGCCCTGCAGAACGCCCACGCCCACTCCGGCGACTACCGCCGCGAGGCGGCGGACGCCCTGTGGGCGGCCCTCCTCCGCATCGCCTTTTGAGGACTCGGCACGGTTACCATGGAACGATGGATTCGGAAAAAGGAACCTCAGGAATTCCCAGCACGAACGATGACTGTCTCCGGTTCGACCGCCGCCAGTTCAATAGGAGTGAGCGATGACACCGGACGCCGAACCCGACTTCGCCGGCCAAGTGGTGGACGTAATGCTCGGTTTCCCGGACAAGGTCCGCTGGTACACGCTGGATGAGCCGCGGGTCGAGCGGCAGCACGGCCGCCTGTTCCTGGTCGGCCGCATGACCGACGTGGACCCGGGCAAGCCCTGGTGGGGTCGGAACCTGACCGCCTGCATCGCCTGGGACGCGATCCTGGGCTACTTCCCCCAAAGCCGCACGGACTGGCAGCAGCGAAGGTCCGGCGGCCCGGAGTCGAACACCGTCCCCGGCTGAGACGGTCCCATGCCCTGTTGTGACCGCCGCGAGACATCGGCGGGCACGGGAGCAATCGCCGCGGCTACGGCTTGCCGCCGAGCCGCCCTTCCATGCGGTCCTTGCTCAACTCCTTCATCTGAAGGGCTTCACTCGCCGCCCAATCGCCGGTGGTGACCACGGGCGAGTCACTGGGCCCTTCGGTCCTCGGGCCGTGCTTCAGCGATTCGCAGCCGGTCTGCGACACGACCCAGCCCGCCACCAGCAGCAGCAGAATCCGCATGGCGACTTTCCCCCTGACCCCGCCAAATACCCATAGCCGGGGCGCGCGGTCAAGCCGCCTTGTAAATGTAAATTTGTACACTATACTTGTCAAGGGTCGATACCCGGTTCGAGGACCAATTCCCTCACGAGGTACTTCACCATGTCGCGGTCAATCGCATCGGCAGAGAGGTTGGCGGTCGTGGGACACCGGCGGTGTCGCCAACTGTCGCCGGGTGTCGCATCAGCAAAAGATGTTTGCTCGAGCACCGGCCGGCGATTCTGGTCCGGCGGGAAATGTCCCAAAATGTCCCGTTTTGTCACCCCAGAAAAAGATGTTATTCCGACCGGCCGGGCGGCGTCGGCCGCGGCTGGTATTCCTCGTCCGGGCGGCGACAATGACGGCAACACCCGGCCGCGTCGGACCGGCGGCGGAGGCGGACCGATGGGGACAGCGCGGTGCGTCGTCGCTTATTCCGGGGCCGCCCTGTATCTGGCGGCGATGGTCCTGCCAACCGCCAGCCCGCTCCGGCCACCGACTGCGCCTCTGCCAGGCACGGAGGCATTCCGGGTGGGCTGGCGAGCAGTCACTTCGTGGATGCCGGCCGAGCCGGAGTGGTGGGTGCTGGTCGCCGCCTGGTTCGCCAACCCGGCCATCTGGGTCGCCATCCTCGCGGCCGGCTGCGGCCGGTGGCGCATGGCCCAGGTCGCCGCCGGCTGCGGGCTGGCGCTGAGCCTGCCAGTGTTGACGCGGTACGGCGGGATGGTCGGCGGCTACCCCGGGTACTGGGCGTGGGTCGGGTCGGCCGTGATCGTCGCGGTGGCCAGCGAACTGGCGGCCGGCAGGCAAGCCCACCTGGCCCGCGGCCGGTGATGATGGACGAACGGGATCGGATGATGCGCGAGCGTTAGAATGGACGGCGGTCGGAGGCAGCCATGCGTTGGTACTACCACGTCGCGATTGCACTCGCCATTGTGGCCGTCCTCGTCCCCGTCATCGTGGGGACTTTCGGCGTGGCCGCGATCGCCCTGCTCGTCTACGGCTGCGATGCCCGGCAAGCCCACGCTCTGGCTGAGCAAGTGGGGATGGACATGCTGCGACAGCACCACGTCGCGCTCAACGGCCCGATGATCGTCACGAGTGTGGTCGGCCTCGCCGCCCCGGGGGGCGGGCCGCCGGGACTGTCACCGTTGTGCGGGGACGCCACTTGGCGGCTGGTCATCGCACACGTGGCCCCGAAGCTGAAGCACATCCCGTCGCCGTTCGAGGTCCAAGACCACCCAATTCAGCCGATCACCGTGGAACGGCACGCCCCGGTGGGCCCGGGCGATCCGCCGGTGTGCGATCCGTAGCCGGGACCATGGTGGCTTCATCTTCTTTCCCCTTCCCGGAGGGCGGACGATGCGTTGCGTGACGTGGATACTGGCGGCAGCAGCGGCGCTGGCGGCGGCCGGAGTCGCCGTCCCCGCGGACACCGGCGACGTCAAGGCCCTCATCGACCGCGCCCTCCAGGCCGCCGGCGGGGCCGACCGCCTCGCCCAGCCGCGGGCCTACTCCTTCAAGCAGGAAATGACCACCAAGTCCAAGAAGAACCCCGCCGGCGTCACGTCCACGGCCACGTTCTACTTCCAGCCGCCGAAGAAGTTCCGCATGGAGGAGGAAGGGCAGCTCAACGGCCGGCCGGTCACCTACGTCGAGGTGATCAACGGCAACCGCGGCTGGGGCAAGCGGGACGGCGCCACCCGCCCGCTGCCGCCCCAGGTCGTCGCCCACCCGCTGGAGGTACAACAGGGGTTCGGGTACAAGTTCGTCCTCGCCCTGCACGACCCCGCCTGGAAGGCGGCCCCGCTCGGCGAGTCCACCGTTGACGGCCGGGCGGTCGTCGGCGTGAAGCTGACGCACCCGGTCGGCCGCGGCGGCGAGGAGCGACGGCTGTATTTCGACGCCCAGACCTACTTGCTGGCGAAGTCGGAGCTGCGGGCGAAGCTGTCCACCGGCGGCGAGATGGCGACCGAGCAGACCTGGGGCGACTACAAGACGATCGACGGGATCGCGGTGCCCCATCACGTGACGCACGTCATCAAAGGGTCGAACGAGGCGACGGTCGAGCGGACGTACAGCGACTTCCGGTTCGTGGACCGCCCCGACCCGCACCTGTTCGACCCGCCGTGAGCACTTCTCCTTCCCTGCCCCGGAGGCGGTCGTGGACTGGGTCGTGTACCTGTTCGGCAGCGGGGCCGTGTTCTTCATCGGCATCGGCCTGATCCTCGCCGCCGCGGCGGTCTTCGCCCTCCGCCCGCGGCAGTGGGTGAAGGTCGTCATCACCCTGCTGGCCGTGGTCGGCCTGCTGCTGATCGCCGCCTCCGCGACGCCGCTGCCGTACTGGCTCTACGCCGTCGCCGGCGGGGTGACGCTCCTGTGGCTCGTCGCCGAGCGGACCAACTGGGCGCGGCTGTCGGCCCGCCGGCCCTGGCTCCGCGGCGCGGCCGCGGCCCTCTGGGTGGTCACCGCCGCGGTCGAGCTGCCCTACCACCTGACGCCGACCGTGGCCGCGACCGGCCGGCCGAAGTTCTACGTCATCGGCGACTCGGTCGCCGCCGGCCTGAAGGACCGGGAGGAGACATGGCCGTACCTGCTGGCCCGCTCGCACTCCATCGAGGTGGCGGACTTCTCTCACGTCGGGGCCACGGCGGCGTCGGCCATGCGACAGGCCGAGAAGCTGCCCGCGGACGGCGGGATGGTCCTGCTGGAGATCGGCGGCAACGACCTGCTCGGGTCCACGTCGGCGGCGGAGTTCGGGCGGGACCTGGACCGGCTGTTGGACCGGGTCTGTCGGCCGGGCCGGACGGTGCTGATGTTCGAGCTGCCGCTGCCGCCGCTGTGCAACGAGTTCGGGGCGGCCCAGCGACGGCTGGCGAAGCGGTACGGGGTGGTGCTGATCCCGAAGCGACTGTTCGTGGCGGTGCTGGCCGGCGCGGGGGCGACGGTGGACTCGGTCCACCTGGCGCGCGAAGGGCACGAGCGGATGGCCGAGACGGTGTGGGCCGTCATCCGGCCGGCGTACGGGGGTTAGCCGTAGGGTGGGCCGAGT
>DASXAN010000271.1:0-6801 GCA_036406755.1 Gemmataceae bacterium | reverse complement strand
CGCCGCGGTCGACGCCAATTGGGGCATCCCGCCGGACGCCTGGACGGCGGACGATGTAACCGCCATGCTCGCGAAGCTCGAACTCGTCTCTGATTTTGAGTATCACGTTTGCGCGTTTCTTGCACTCGCGGCCAGAGTGTGCCCGCAGCCGTTGGTCGAGATGTTGCTGCGCCGCATCGGCCGGCTTGAGGACCGGTACGAGCGCTCATTTCGGCCGTTACCATTCGAAGGGCTTTGGGGCATATTCCAGCCGCTAGATGGGACGGCCGCGCACGAGCCACTCCTCCGGCTCGTGCGCGACGCGACCCTGCCGGACCGGCCGTGGTATCGGTTCTGGCTGCCGCGGCTCTATGCCTACGTGTCAAATGGGTATAGACCGGCGGGGTTGGCTGTGCTGAAGGAGTGGCTTGAGACGGACGACCCGGCCCGGGTCGAGGCGGCGGCCGCACTCCTCAGGGAGGCGCCGAGTCTGTTCGTTTTCCAACACTCCGACTTGGTGGTCGATCTTCTTGATCGCGCGGATGGGTTGGGTGACGAGTGCTACCGGCACGTCGGCGCGCATCTGTACGCCAGCGCGACGTGCACGATGAAACAAGGCGTCGCGGGTCAGCCGTTCCCACAGGACATTCAGTTGCGCGACCGTGCTGATGACGCACTGCGAACCGTACCTGCCGGCAGCCCAGCGGCACGATTGTTCGAGTCGCTGCGGCGGACAGCAGAACGCGAAATCAGCAATTCACTCCTAGAAGCTGAAGAGGCGGACTAGGCTTGGCGTCATCGCCGGCAGGCCCGGTGCCGTCAGCCGCCCCACCGCTTCCGCTCCGCCCGCCGCTCGGCCCGCTTCAGCGAGCGGAAAACCGCATACCTCGTGACCCCGAACCGGGCGGCGATCCGCGGCATGGTCCGGCCCGCGGCCCGGAGCGGCACGTAGGTGCCGCCGCGGCGGCCGCTGTTGTCCGGCTGCGGGTCGGCGGTCATTGACTTTTCGTCCGCCGCTTGCCCGCCGCCCGGCCAGCCGGCTTGGCCGTGGACTTTCGGGCCGCGAGCCGCGACGCCGACGGTGTGAACAACCGCCCGATCGGAACGCCGAGGGCGGCGGCCGGGGCTGGCACGTCGGTCGCCGACGGGGCGAATACTCTCAGCTGCCGATCGGACAAGGGAGACTGACTCAGCCCAGCCGGTTCACGCCACGGCGGTGATGACGGCCTCCAGGTCGGCGAAGCTCACCGGCTTGGTGAAGTGCTTGTCGAAGCCGGCCGCCCGGGCCCGCTCCCGGTCCTCGTCCCGCCCGTACCCGGTCACGGCCACCAGCACGACCGACCCGTTCGCCTCCGCCCGGATCCGCCGGGCCACCTCGAACCCGCTGAACCCCGGCAGGCCGAGGTCGCACAGCACCAGCTGCGGCTTGAACCGCTTGGCCGCCTCGACCGCGTCCGGCCCGGTGTAGGCCACCTCCACGTCGCAGCACCCGCCCAGCTCCAGCGCCAGCTTCAGGCTGTCGGCCGAATCCCGGTTGTCCTCGACGATGAGCACGCGGAGCTTGCGGGCGGTCGCGGCGGCGGGCGGCGGCCCGCCCCCGGTCAGGGCGGCCGGCTCGTCCACCCGGGGCAGTTCGACGGTGAACGTCGCCCCCTTCCCCGGCCCGGCGCTCTCGACCCGAACGGCGCCGCCGTGCAATTCGACCAGCCGCTTGACCACCGCCAGGCCCAGCCCCAGGCCGCCGCGGGTGCGGTCCAGCCCCTGCGCCGCCTGGCTGAACGAGGTGAACAGCCGCGGCAACAGGTCCGCTGGGATGCCGGCCCCGGTGTCGGTGACGGTCAGCACGGCCGCCGGGCCGGCCGCCCGCACGGCCACGGTCACGTGCCCGCCGCGGTCGGTGAACTTGGCCGCGTTGTGCAGCAGGTTGCCGAGCACCTGGGTCAGCCGGGTCCAGTCCCCGGACACCCACACCGGCGTCTCGGGCACGTCCGCCGCCAGGTCCACCCCCACGTCGCGGAAGGCGTCGGCCTGGTCGTTGGCCGCCACCCGGGCGAGCTGGGCCAGGTCCAGCCGCTCCTTCCGGAGCACGACCCGGTCCGCCGCCACCCGGGCGGCGTCGAGCAGGTCGTCCACGAGGTGGGCCAGGTGCCCGACCTGCCGGCCGAGCATCTGCCGCACCTGCTCGACGGTCGCCTCGTCCTTTTTCAGCTGGAGGACGTGCAGGGCGTTGCGGATGGGGGCCAGCGGGTTGCGGAGTTCGTGGGCGAGCATGGCCATGTACTCGTCTTTGCGGCGGTCGGCCTCCCGCAGCCGCTCGTTGGCCGCCGTCAGCTCGGCCGTCCGCTCCTGGACGCGCCGCTCCAGGTCCTCGCTCAGCCGCCGCAGGGCCTCCTCCCGCTCCCGCCGCTCGGTCAGGTCGCGGGTCACCTTGGAGAAGCCCCGCAGCCGGCCGGCGTCGTCCCGCAGGGCGGTGATGACGACGTTGGCCCAGAACCGGGAGCCGTCCTTGCGGACCCGCCACCCCTCGTCCTCGATCCGGCCCTCGGCCGTGGCCCGCCGCAACTCCTCGGCCGGCCAGCCGCGGTCGAGGGCGTCCCGTGGGTAGAAGGTGGAGAAGTGGCGGCCGATGATCTCCTCGGCCGTGTACCCCTTGATCCGCTCGGCCCCTTCGTTCCAGGTGGCGACCCGGCCCTCCGGGTCGAGCATGAAAATGGCGTAGTCCCTGGTCCCCTGGACGAGCAGCCGCAGCTGGTCGGCCTGGGCCCGGGCCCGCTCCTTCTCGGCGTACAGGTCGGCCAGCCCGCCCACCTTGGCCCGGACGATCTCGGGCACCAGGGGCGTCACCAGGTAGTCCACGGCCCCGAGCTGGTAGGCTTCGATCGCCTCGGCCCGTTCGGCGTCCTGGGCGGTGACGAAGATGACGGGGGTGTGGCGGGACCGCTCCCGGGCCCGCAGCCGGCGGGCCGTCTCGAACCCGTCCAGGCCGGGCATCCGCACGTCGAGCACGGCCACGGCGAAGTCCCGCTCGGCCGCCAGCCGCAGGGCCTCCTCGCCGGTGGCGGCCGTCACCAGGTCCAGCCCGAGCCCGTCCAGGACCGCCCCCAGGGCGAGCAGGTTGGCCGGCGTGTCGTCCACGAGCAGGACGCTGACCTTCCCGTTCGTGGACATCGCCACCCCCGCAGAACCGTGCCCCGACCGCCGCGCCGCGGTCCCCGGCGCGGGGTTGCTTGTGTGACAAGAGGACCCGGGTCGCCTGATCGGCCCCGCGGCGCCGCCGACCGGGTCGCCGTTCCCGTCGTGGGAAGACGCGGGGAATAGTCTACACGGCTTCCGGCGGCCGTGCCACTCCGCGGGGCGGCGGAGTGCTAGCAGCCGCCGCGGCGGATGGCGTATTCCCGCAGCAGGTCCGCCAGCGCGGCCGGGTCCACCGGCTTGGCGAAGAAGTGGTCGAACGCGGCCGTTTTCAACCGGTCCAGGTCGGCCTTTCGGACGGACCCGGAGACGGCCACCAGCAGGGGCCGGCGGGGCAGCCCGCACAGCCGCTCGGCCACGGCGAACCCGTCCACCCCGGGCATCACCAGGTCGAGCACGGCCACGTCCGGCCGCCACCCGGCGAGCAGGCCGACGGCCTCGGCCCCGCTGGTGGCGGTGCGCACGTCGTGGCCGTGGATGCGGAGGACCAGGGCGAGGCTGAACGCCGTATCCGGGTAGTCGTCCACGACCAGGACGGACAGGGGGCAGGCCGGGGTTGCCGTCATGGTCGCCGCCAGCGGGAACGCGGCCCGGGCGGACGCCGGGGCCGTGCGCACTCGGTGCCGGACGGCGCCCCGGCGGTCGCCGGGAGTCAGGGTGAGGTCGTACGAGTGACCTGATCTTACCGGGGCGGTCGTAGAGAATTCAACACGAGTTCATGTCTGAAAAGTCCGGGCTCGTCAGTCATCGGCTCAGTCCGCGAGCGCTACTCGTTCCGGGCGCTCGGCACCTGACGCGGGAACGAGCAATATGCGCTCGAACAGGTCATTCCTGGTTGCGCCAGGCAGAACGGAGGGGCACCGCCCGGCCGAATTACCCCCGACTGAACAGGACGAGCACGCTCGGCCGCGGCGGGGCCGTGAACTGGCAGCCGACCTCGTAGAGCACGTCCATCGGCCGGCACAGCCGCACCGTCGCCTCCGCGGCCGACGCCCCGTTCGGGGCGTGGCACGCCTGCACCCGCACGACGGCCCCCTTCGGGATCGGCCGCTCCACCCGCAGGTGCAGGCCCACGGTCGAAGAGTTCAGCACGCACCCCCGGACGACCGCCCCGGCGGGGTCGGTGATCCGCACGAGCGTCGGGTTGGCGACCCGCCGATACGGCCGCCGCCGGGTGTCCGGGTCGGGCAGCAGCAGGTCACCGCCAACGGCAACCTCGCGGACCTCGGCGGCGGCCGCAACGGCCGGGGCGGCGGCATCCGCGGGGCGGCGGGCCAGCTGGAGGCCGGCCGCGGCCGTGGCCAGGACGGTGAAGCTGAGCGTAAGAATGGCGGTGTCCCCGTCCGATACGAGTCCCGGTAGCCGTAGGAGTCGCATCGGAGGCGGGGACCCGCCGCGCCCCGCGAGGCATCCGCCCGGACGCCTCGCGGGGCCCGCCGCGCCGGTCATCCCGCCGGGGCCGGCGGCCGGGCGTCCGCCCGGAGGTTCAGCAGCTTCCGCCACGCCTCCGCCGTCGGCGCGGCGTCGCGGCCGGTCAGGTCTCGCAGGGCGGCCAGGGTCGCCCGGTGGTATGGCGACGGCCGGTCGGGCTCGGCCGGGGCCAGTGCCTTCCGCACGGCGGCCGCCTCGTCCTCCGCCACCGCCCGGGTGCGGACCAGGAAGTCGAACCGCTGCATTTCCGGCCACGGGTGGGCGTCCGCGACCGCCATGAGCGCCGAGAAGTCCTGCCGCAGGTAGGTCACGTCGATCCGCACGGACTCGTCCGGCGAGGCGATCTGGTAGCCCTCCGACGGCGACGGCAGCGGCTCGCCCGGCACCGGCACGGACGCGGTCAGCGTCTCCGGCGACACGCCGCCGGCGTTCGCCGGGGCGTGGCAGAGCAGGCAGTTGCGGTGGTGGTTGACGCGGACCAACTCCCGCACCTCCTGCACCCGCTTGCCGCCCTCCTCCCGGGCGACCGGGGCCCGCGGGTCCGGCTCGTCGAGCAGGTCCACCAGCGCCGGCACCAGGTCGGTCCGCTCCAGCTTGGCGACGGCCTCGGCGGCCCGCTGGGCCACGGCCGGCCACGGGTAGCGCAGGCCGCGGAGCAGGACATCGGTGTAGTCCCGCTCCCGGCGGACCTTCAGCGCGGTGATCGCCGCCTGCCGGACCTCGTCCTCCTCGCTGAAGATCGCCAGCCGGGCCAGCGCCCGCGTGGCCTCGGCGTGGGAGACGGCGGCGAGGTACTTGACCAGGCCCAGCCGCACCGCCGGCGCCTCGGGGGCCAGCACCTGCATCAGCGCTGCGATCCGGGCCAAGAGCACGTGCTCCTGCCGAGCGCGGTCGACGCCCGACGCCTGTTTGTCCTCCCGGGCGCACGCGGCGGTGTACCGCTCCCAGAAGTCGCCCGGGGCGACCGGCTCGGCCGCGACGGCGCTGGTGAACGTCACGATGTTGTCCGTCACCAGCTCCGCCACCTGCTGCGGCACCGGGGCGGGCGGGGGCACGGCCGGGGCCGGCTGGGCGGCCGGCGCGGGCACGGCCGGCGGCGCCGGCGCGGGGGTCGGCACCTCGGCGGTGTTGAGCACGACAGTGCCGGCCTGGGTCTGGACGCCGGTGCGGCCCCGCAGGGCGGCGCGGACGGTGGCGACGGCCCGGGTCAGCTCACGGCTGCGCTCGCCCTTGGTCCGGCAGGCGTCGCCCATCGCGAACGGTAGGCCGGCCAGGTCGGCCCGGTTGCCCCGCAGCGCGTCCATGAAGCCGTCGGCCTTCTGCGCGTTGAGGTGGTTGACCTTGGCGATCGCGTGGGCGGTCTGCTTGTGCGCCTCCTCGCCGGCGGCGGCCTTCGCCGGGGCCGCGAACGCCACCTCCGGCACCTCGACCAGCGTCCGCACGGCCGCGGGGCCGGCCGCGGGTGCGGCGGGCGGAGTCGGCAACAGGTCCTTGAGCGGGGCGTCCGCGGGGATCGTGAACTGGAACCGCCGGGCGGCGCGCGTGGCCAACGATAGCACCTGGCCCTGGCGGATGACCGCGGTCGTGGTGACGGCCGGTGCCGGCTGGGCCGCGGGCGGCGGCTGCACCGCGGGCGGCGCGGGTGGCGGCGCGGTCGGTTGCGGCTCCTGCGCCACCAGGACGGCCCCGGCCAGCGACGCCAGGCCCCCGAGCGCGAGCAGCAGCAGGGAGCCCCTGAGCAGGCCCCGGCGGAACGAACGGCGGCGGATGCGGACGGACACGGCGGCTCCCTCCAGAACGAGGACCGGGCGGTCGGACGTGACCGTCGATTCTACCCTCGGCCGATCAGCCGCCGCAACCACGCCGCGCCACTGCTGTGTAACAACCAGCCGACCGCCGAAATCCGCACCTCCGGCCGTTGACGGCCCCTTGCCGGGAGGTTATCAGTAGTAGATTGTTCAGTACGACGGGGGGTCGGGCGGTCCCGGGACGCGCCCCCGCCCGGATGTGGTAGCGTCCCGTGACCCTGACCAGAAGGAGACTCGACTATCCCTCCCCCTGACCGTTTCGGGCGGCAGCCGCCCCGCGACCTCGGGCCGCGCATCAACGAGCAGATCCGCATCAGCCCCATCCGCCTGATCGGGGCGGCCGGCGAACAGCTCGGCATCGTTCCGACCGCCGAGGCCCAGAACATGGCCC
>DASXAN010000270.1:0-2377 GCA_036406755.1 Gemmataceae bacterium | reverse complement strand
GTCGTCAAGGACGTGCAGGTGTTCGACTACGACTGGTCGCCGGACGGCAAGTACCTCGCGTTCGCCCGCACCGACGGGTCCTACGCCGGCGAAATCTACATCGTCCCGTCGGCCGGCGGCTCGGCGACGAACGTCACCCGCTACGCCACCTACAACGGCGACGTAACCTGGAGCAGGTCCGGCAAGAAGCTCGGGTTCGTCGGCCAGCGGCGCGGCGGCACGTTCTACCACGTCCTGGCCCTGCAGAAGCCGGCGGTGCCGAGCATCTTCCCCGGCCCCGACATCGACTGGGACGACATCCACCTGCGGATCACCCGCCCAGCCCCGGTCGCGGCCGACGCCGGAGCGATCAGCCCGGACGGCAACCGGGTGGCGTTCCGCTCCGCCTCCGGCGACGACTTGTGGGTGGCCTCCGCCGACGGTAAGCAGGTCACCCGCGCCACCAGCGGCGGCGTCCGCCCGCGGCAGATCCGCTGGTCGCAAAAGCACGCCGGCACGGTCTTCTTCCTCGACGGCAGCGGCACCATCCGCACTGCCAACGTCGGCCTGTCGGCGCCGACCCCGCCGGAGCCGGCGCGGGTGGCGTTCACGGCCAAGCTCACCGTCCGCCGAGACGAGGAGTTCCGGGAGATGTTCGCCCAGAGCTGGCGGCTCCTGGCCGAGCACTTCTACGACCCGGCTTTCCACGGCGTGGACTGGAGCGCCGTGCGCACCAAGTACGCCGGACTGGTCAGACACGTCGCGTTGAAGGAGGACCTGTACGCCCTCATCTGCCTGATGCTCGGCGAACTGAACGCCTCGCACCTCGGCGTGTTCGGCCCGACGCCGCCGCCGGAGGAGTTGACCGCCGACCTGGGCGTCTTGTTCGACGAGTCGTACCGCGGGCCGGGGCTGAAGGTCGCCGACGTGCTCAAGCAGGGCCCGGCGGACAAGCGCGGGCTGCTACTCAAGCCCGGCGACCTGATCGTGGCGATTGACCGCCGGCCGGTGACGGACGACCGCGAGGTGAGCGAACTGCTCAACGGCAAGGCCGGCGAGACGATCCCGGTCGAGGTCGTCGCAGCCGGGACTGACCCCAAGGACGCCAAGGCCCGCCGCAAGGTCGAACTCCGGCCCGTCAGTCGGGACGCAGCCGCCACCCTCGTCTACGAGCGCTGGGTCGAGAAGAACGCCGAGCGGGTGGCGAAGCTGTCCGGCGGCAAGTACGGCTACATCCACATCCCGAACATGAACGAGGACGGGCTGGAGCGGTTCGTCCGGTCGCTGTACTCGGACAACTTCGACAAGGAAGGGCTGGTGATCGACGTCCGCAACAACGGCGGCGGGTTCACGCACGATCAGGTCCTGAATTACCTCGCCGGGCACGAGCACACCTACTTCAAGCAGCGCAACGGCGGCGAGGGGTTGGTCGTCCGCGAGTTCGATCGGAAGTGGACGAAGCCGCTCGTTGTGCTGATCAACGAGCGGACGTACAGCGACGCGGAAGTGCTGCCCAACGCCCTGCGGACGCTCAGCCTGGCGAAACTCGTCGGCAAGCCGACCGGCGGGCAGGTGATCTTCTCGTACCGCGTCCGGCTCATCGACGGGTCGGTGCTCATGCTGCCGCGGACCGGCGTGTACACGACGCGGGGCGTGAACATGGAGCGACAGGCGGTGCAGCCGGACGTGGCGGTCGAGGCGACGTCGGAACAGTTGGCCAAGGGCGACGACCCGCAATTGACCAAGGCGGTGGATGTGCTCAAGGGCGACGTGCTGGCGTGGCAGGAGCGGCGGCACGGCGTCCACCCGGCCGAGGCGGCGGCACCGCTGACGGCGGGCGGCACGCCGGCGACCGCGCCGGGTGGGCGCAAGCCGTAGGGGCGACGGGAGGTCGTGTCCTGACGGATGCGACGACCGATTGGTTGCTGACCGCAACCGGTCGATTTGCCGATTGGCCGCATCAGGCGGGTCAACCCGCAGAGCATTTTTTTCATCATGTACGTGCTCGTCAGCCTCGCCGACGGGGCGAGTGGCACGTTTTTTGTGTATTACCTCCTTCGGTATTACGCCCCGGACGGAACCGGGCACCTGGCCCTGTCCGCCCTGGCCGGGTTCGCCGTGACGGCCGGCTTGATCGCCCTGCACGTCGTCGGAGTGCTGACGACCACCGCCGACCGGAACCTCCAATCGGCGACCCGCGGCTAGGAACCCGGCGGGGTCGTCGACGGGAGGTGTGTCATGCGGGAGCCGCGGCTCGTTACGTTCTTCCGGGAGATTCCGGAACCGACCCCGTTTGAAGAGCCCGAGGAATGGACGACCCGGCTGCGGGCCGCCCTGGAGCGGTACCGCCGGCTGGTGACGGAGGTCTACACGGAGGCGACGCTGGAGCGGCTCCTGT
>DASXAN010000269.1:0-2136 GCA_036406755.1 Gemmataceae bacterium | reverse complement strand
GGACGGCGGACCGACCTGAGCCGCCCGGGTCACCGGATCCGCGGCAGGATCAGCTTCGAGGGGTGCGGCCCGCCGTGCCAGACGGCTTGCTCCGCGACGGCGAGTGTCGCATCGGCGTTCTGGTCGTGCGGCGTGTTGTGGTTGCGGTCGTAGTTGGGGAAGTCGGAGCTGGTCACGTCCAGCCGCAGCCGGTGACCGACCAGGAACAGGTTCGCCGTCGCCGACAGGCGGATCGAGAACCGGTACACCCGGCCGGGCCGGAGCAGTTCGGACGCTTCCGGCGACGTGCGGTAGCGGGCGCGGACCATTCCCATCGCCACGTCCCGGGCCAGGCCGTCGGGGGCCACGTCGATCAGCCGGGCGAAGAAGTCGGTGTCCGGGGCCGACGACGCCGCGTACAACTCGACCTCCGGGTTGCCGGTCACCTCCAGCGGCTCGGCGAGCGGCTCGGTCTGGTACACGAGGATGTCCCGCCGGGTCGCCAGCGGCCGCTGGTCGGCGGGGACGGTGTACAGGCCGGGCCGGTACAGCGACGGGACCGGGTCGCGCGGGTCGTAGCGGTAGCGGTCGCTCAGGGCTTCCGCCGACGAGCGGGCGACGAGCCGGCCGTCCCCGGCCGGGGTGTTGGCCCGGCCGCCGCCGGCCAGGAACAGTTCATGCCGCTCGGCTCGGGCCGGCGGCCATTCCCGCTCGTCCCGCCAGCGGTTGGCGCCCATCACGAAGATGCGCACCGGCGGACCGAGGTCGGCCTTGCCCTTGAGCCAGTGGTCGAACCAGCGGAGCTCCAGGTCGCGGACACTCACGACCGCGTCCGGGCCGAAGTCGATGGCCCCGAACTTCCGCTGCCCCCGGGTGACGTGGCCCCAGGGGCCGACGACCAGCCGCTGGCCGGTGCGGGCGACCTCCGTCCGGCCCTCGCGGACCATCGTGCGGTACAGTCGCATGTCGCCGTTGCAGTGGTCGAACCAGCCGACCACGTCCAGGTTCGGGACGGCCACTTCCTTGCACGCCGCGTCGAGCTGCCACGGGTCCCGGTGCGGGGCCTTCAGCCAGGCGCGGACGGCCGGGGCCTCGTCCTCGAACGCCCGGTCGGGCAGGTCGGCCCACGGCAGGAAGCCCAGCCAGTTCTGCGCCTCGCCGGCGTCCCACAGGGCGCGGGCCTCGCCCGAGGTGTGCGTCCCCGGCCGGCCGGCGCGGCGGCGGAGGTCCGGGCTGATCGTGGTCACCCACCACGCCAGCCGCCGGCCGGGGCGGATCGTCCCGGGGCCTTCCAGGTCGGGGTAACGGGCCGGGATCGTCTGGGCCGCCATGCACACCAGCGACGGCGGCCGCAGCGCCGCCAGCCGCCACTGGAGGAAGGCGTTGTACGAGGCGCCGAACGTGCCCACCTTGCCGTTCGACCCGGGTAGGCGGGCGGCCCACTCGACGGTGTCGTACCCGTCCTCGGCGTCGTGCGTCTCGGGGCGGACGAACGACTCGAACGTGCCGCCGGAGGCGTACCGGCCCCGGGCGTCCTGGCGGACGACGACGTACCCGGCCCGCACGTACTCGTCCGGCTTGAACCCTTGCTTGCCGTACGGCGTGCGGAGGACCAGCACCGGGTGCGGCTCGTTGTCGTCCGGCCGGAACACGTCCGCCCGCAGCACGGTGCCGTCCCGCATGGGCACGGGCACGTCGAGCTCGGCCCGGATGCCGCCGCCCCGCCCGGCCAGGCTCGCGGGCAGGGCGAGGGCGACGGCGACGGCGGGCAGGAGCCGGCCGACGCGGAGGTGCGGGTTCATCGATCGTTCTCTCCGGGACCGGTGTGGCGTCAGGGCGGCGACGTGGGCAGAATCTCCGTATACTCGGACCGGTCCTCCGCGTCGCCGAGCCTGGCCGGGACGATCACCAGGTCATCGGTCATCTCGCCCCTGGTGAACGTCTTGCGGAACTTGGTCACGAACTGCCCGTCTTGCAGGTGGCCGAGCAACTGCTTGAGCGCCTTCACGTCGGCCTCGGGCGCCTCGCGCACCAGATAGCCGCCCGGCCGTTCCTTGCGGTACTTCTCCAACCGCTCGTTGATCGCCTTGTAAACCGCCTCCCGCTTCTTGTCGTCCCGCACGTCGGCCTGGGTAAATCCGTCGTCCGGGTTGGGCA
>DASXAN010000268.1:0-2425 GCA_036406755.1 Gemmataceae bacterium | reverse complement strand
GGGGTTTATCCCCGCCGTCTTGAAAATCCGGCGGGGATAAACCCCGCCGCTCGCCCGGTTCACTCCCCCGCCAACTCCGGTGGCAGCCGGTCACGGAGCAGCTTCAGCCCGCGGTGCAGCAAGCCCCGCAGCGAGCCGTTGGTCAGGCCCAGCTGTTCGCCGATGGCGTCATAATCGGCCCCGGTCAAGTACCGCAGGGCCAGCGGCAGGCGGTAGTCCTCCGGCAGCGACCGCAACGCGGCCAGCACCCGCTGCCGGGCTTCCGCCCGGTGGGCCGCCTCGTCCGGGGCCGGTCCGGGGGCCGGCACGTCGCCCAGCGACACGACGGCCGGCGGCGACCGCTTGCGGCGGCCGTCCCGGCGGGCGGCATCGACCAGGGCGTTGTGGGCGATGGTCAGCAGCCACGGGCGGAACCCGGCCGGGCCCGCCAGCCGCGGCAGCGAGCGGTAAGCCGCCAGCATGGTCTCCTGGAGCAGGTCTTCGGCCCGGTGGGCGCAGCCGGTCTCCAGGTAGAGGCGCGCGAACACCAGCCGGGACGACCGGCGGACCAGTTCCTCGAACGCGGCCCGGTCGCCGGCCTGCGCCCGGAGCACGAGTGCGGTATCAGGTTGGCTCATGCCGCCTCCGCCAATAGAGACGACGACCGCGGCGGCGGCGCGCGCGAAAACTGTGAGCCCGCAGCGCCAGCAAGGGCGGAACTCAACGCCCTTGCTGGCGCTGCGGGCTCACAGTCGGGCTCAGCGCGTCCGGCTCACGGCCGCTCCGACGTCTTGCGGTAGCCCGCGCTCGGCTTGTACGACGCCCCCGGCAGCTGCTCCCACGGCAGGACGCCGACCCGGTCGGCCCAACGCTGCCACGCCGCCGCCAGCTCCCGCACCCGGTCCGGCTGCTCACCCGCCAGGTTGTGGCACTCGCTGCGGTCGGCCGCCAGGTCGAACAGCTCCCACGGCTTGCGGTACGCGGCCACCAGCTTCCAACTCCCGACCCGGATCGCCCGGTTGCCCTCGTGCTCCCAGGCCAGCGTGCGCTCCGGCAGCGCCTCACCGCGCAGCGCCGGCGCCAGGTTGCGGCCCTCCGGCGGTGTCAGATCCATGTCGCGGGCCCGCTGCGGGTAGGTTGCCCCGGCCAGCTCCAGGCAGGTCGGCATCAGGTCGATGACGTGGCCGACGGCCGGGGCGAGCGAGCCGTGCGCGGCGGTAATGCCGGCCGGCCAGCGGGCGATGAACGGCGTCGAGATGCCGCCCTCGTGGACCCACATCTTGTGCTCGCGGAACGGCGTGTTGGCCGCGTTCGCCCACCCGACCTCCAGGCACTTGTGCGACTCCTTCGACCCGACGACAGACCCGGGCTTGTGCCCGCGGGCCGGGTTCGGCCAGCTGTCGAGGAACTCGGCGCTGGCCCCGTTGTCGGAGAAGAACACGACCAGCGTGTTGTCCTCCTGGCCGATCGCCTTGAGCGCCGTCAGGACCTGGCCGATGCCGCGGTCCATGCGGTCGATCATGGCCGCATACACGGCCATCCGCAGGTCCCACTCGTCGCGCTCCTTCTCCGACAAGCTCGCCCACGGGACCGCGTCCGGATGCCGCGGCGAGAGCTGCGCGTCTTTCGGGACGACACCCAATTCCTTCTGCCGGGCGAGCCGGCGGTCGCGCAACACGTCCCAGCCGTCGCGGTACTTGCCGCGGTATTTGGCGATGTCTTCCGGCCGGGCGTGCAGCGGGAAGTGCGGGGCGGTGTAACACAGGTGCAGGAAGAACGGCGTGCCGGCGTGGTCCCGGCTGTGCTCGCCGATGAAGCGGGCGGCGTACTCGGACAGGGCGTCGGTGATGTAATAGTCGCCCTCCGGCTTGACCGGCTGGCGGTCGAGGTAGAGCGGGTTGGGGGCGAAGTAGTTGCCGCCGCCGCCGGTGCCGTAGGCGCGGTCGAAGCCGCGACCGAGCGGGTGGTTGTCGATGTCGCCAGCGGCCCGCCGGCCGACCCCGCCGACGTGCCACTTGCCGACGTGGTAGCAACGGTAGCCGGCCGGTTTCAGCGCCTCGGCGATGGTGACGCAGTTCGCCTGGAGGCCGGTCGAGTAGTGGGGCAGCTTCCAGTTGCCGAGCATGTGGCCGACGCCGGCTTGGTGCGGGTACAGGCCGGTGAGCAGGGCGGCCCGGGTCGGGCAGCAGCGGGCGCAGTTGTAGAACTGGGTGAACCGCAGCCCCGCCACCGCGAGGCCGTCGAGGCTGGGCGTCGGCACTTCGCTGCCGTAGCAGCCGAGGTCGGAGAAGCCGAGGTCGTCGGCGACGATGACGACGATGTTCGGCTTCGCCGCGGCAGTCGCCGAACCGGCAACGAACGCGAGGCCGAACAGCGTCAGGAGAGAGACGGGTCGCATGGTTCAATTCCGATCGGGTAGGGTGGGTCGAGGGAGCGGAGCGACCGA
>DASXAN010000267.1:0-6739 GCA_036406755.1 Gemmataceae bacterium | reverse complement strand
CTGGAGGCGGCGGGGGGACGCGAGTAGCAGCGACGCCGCGGCAGGACTATTGAGAATCGGAGCCGAGGGTTGAGTCTGTTCGTTCGACTACGAAATACTGCTGCGCCGCGAGTCCGTCTCGGCCCACAGCTGCGGTCAAGGCATCAATCGCTGCTTGGAACTGTTCGTCGGTCCAACCATCAGTTGCTCGGTAGTCGTCGTACAACGATGACTCCCTAAACGGTTGCAAGATCGACAAGGCCAATTCGATTGCGTCGGACAAGGACGTTGGTTCGTTGTCGGCCACGATTCTCCCTCCCCAGGGCGTGGACGTACTTGAACTCGCCGGGTGCCACGCCCACGGACGTGCGTAAGGCATGGCACCCGCTGCAAGTGGACCTCGGTCCGTTCAAGGCCGCCCTTCATTGGTCATGGACGACGGTGTTTAGGCCGTAGATTGCGAGACGATTCGTTGGCCCGACGGCGGACAGAACCCTCACAACCCCAAGAGCACGCGCATCGCCTTCTCCACGTCCGCCAGGGTCGCCGCCGACACGGTCCCCCACGCGGCCTTGCCCAGCCGGTCCTTGGCGATCGTCCGCAGCTGGTCGCAGAGGATCACGCTCGGCGTCTTCAGTCCGGCCTCGGGCGGGTCAACACGGATGTGGGCCGGGATGTTCCTCGATTTCGCCACCTTCGAGGTCAGCGGCATGGTCATCACCACCCCGGCCGGCCCGGCGTTGAACGCGTCGTCGCTGACCACCAGCACCGGCCGTTGACCAGCCTGCTCATGCCCGCGCCCGGCTCCCAGGTCGGCCAGCCAGATTTCCCCGCGACTCGGATCGGCCATACCGGCGTCTCCCGGTGATCGCTGAAGCCGTTCGACTCAGGGCTTGCCTTCTTCGGGGGTCAGACAACGGCCGTCGTCGGTCCAGCGCTCGTCCGGGTCCAGGCCGTCCATCAAAGTCGCATCCCACTGCTCGCGTTCGGCCACGTGATCCGTCCACGCTTTGGGGTCGGCCCGCAGCGCAGCGTAGCCGGCGTTGAGCTGGTCGAAGAACAGCTTGCGGCGGTAGGCGTCGAGGGCTTTGGCCAACACGTCCGTCATTGGCTGACCGGTCTGCTCGGCCAGGTCCTTGAGAATCCGGTGTGACGCCTCGCTGATGCGAACGGTCGGCGCGGACATGGTGTAGCTCCTTTTGTCCACCAATCAGTATACCTATCGGCGCACACGGGACGAAAATCAACATCGGGGCCGACAACGCCCGTTCATTCGACCCAAAGGCTACTCGGCCTATGTCACCACCTGCAGACAAGTTGCGGCTTCGTTCACGTTCTGCGATTCGTTCACCATCCCCACCCCCCGACTGAACGAACCCGCCCCACCCCCGCCCCTCCCGCTTGACACCCGCCGCCGGCCGGGTATCCTCCCGCCGCCCGCGGGGGGACCGCGCGGAGGCTGCCCCATGTCTCGCCCTCTCATCGTCGTCGTCGCCCTCCTGCCCGCCTGCGCCGGCATCGGCGTCCGCGAGGCCAAGCGGCCCGCCCTGTTCGCCGACTGGCGGGCCAGCGCCCTCGCCGCCGACCGCCCCTCCCCCCGCACGGTCCAGACCCTCCGCATCTACGACCTCGACCGCGCCCACGACCGCGACCCCGACGACGCCGCCCGCCGGCTCCACGCCGTCGCCGTCGCCGACCCCCAACCCGACACCCTATTCGCCCTCGCCGAGCTCAGCTACCTCCGCGGCAACGCCGTCGGCAAGAAACGCCCCGACGACGCCCTGCGGTACTACGTCCGCTGCTGCGCCTACGCCCAGCACTACCTGCTGTCCTCCTGCGTCGACCAAACTCCAAACCCCAAATCCCAAACCCCAAACCCCGACTTCGTTGGAAATTGTGATTTGGGATTTGTGACTTCCGCGGGACGGGGTGTGCCGCCACCGCTGACACCGCGGGACGCCTTCGACCCGCGGTTCCGGCTCGCCTGCAACCTGTACAACGCCGGCCTGAGTCAGTGCCTCCGCGCCGCCCAGAAGGCCGGCCGGCTCGACACCCGCACCGCGCTCCGCTTGCCCGCCTCCGACGGCCGCGGCGAGGACCGCGTCCCCGTCCTGCACGTCGGCTTCGCCTGGAAGCCCGGCGAGTTCGGCAAGCTCGCCTTCTGCGAGGACTACGAGGTCGTCGGCCTGGCCAACCTGTACCGCGACTACGGCCTGGGCGTGCCGCTCATCGGCAACCTCGCCGCCGACGCCGACCACGGCTACTACGCCCGCCAGCTCCAGTTCCCCATCACCGCCCTGATCCGCTTCGAGGGCGGGCTGGCCGACCTCGACCGGGCCGACGCCGCCCGGCTGGAGCTGTACAACCCACGGACGGTCCAGGCCGCCCGCCTCGGCGGCCACGCCGTCCCGCTCGAAGCGGACCTGACCACGCCGATCGCCAGCTTCCTCGACCAGTACCCGGCCGACAAGCTGGCCCTGACCGGGTTCTTCGACGCCGACCGCCTCCGCGGCCGGGCCGGCATCAAGTTCCTCGAACCGTACCAGCCGGGCAAGATCCCGGTGCTGCTGGTCCACGGCCTGCTGTCCTCGCCGGTGACGTGGGCGCCGCTGTTCAACGACCTGCAGGCCGACCCGGCCCTGCGGGAGCGGTTCCAGTTCTGGGTCTACTTCTACCCGACCGGCGACCCGTACCTGGCCACGGCCGCCGACCTGCGGCAGTCCCTCGACAAGCTCCGCGCCGACATCGACCCGCGGCACACGGACCCGGCCCTGGACCAGATGGTGCTGGTCGGCCACAGCATGGGCGGGCTGGTGTCGCACCTGCAAACGGTGGACGGCGGGGACGACTTCTGGCGGCTGGTCAGCGACGAGCCGATCAAGCAGGTGAAGGCGGAGGCAGGGGTCGAAGGGCAGCTCGAGGACACGTTCTACTTCCACCGGCGGACGGACGTGCGGCGGGTGATCTTCCTGGGGACGCCGCACCACGGGTCGCGGCTGAGCCCGTCGCTGCCGGCCCGGCTGGCCCGGCGGTTCATCCGGGCCCCGCAGGAGTTCGCGGCCGAGGCGGCCGACTTGGCGGCCGAGAACCCGGCCCTGAAGTACCGGCAGCTGCCCAGTAGCGTGGACCTCTTGGCCCCGAACGCCCCGGCGCTGGAAATCCTGGCCGACCGGCCGCGGCCGCCGGAGGTGCATTACCATTCCGTCATCGGGGTGGCGCCGAAGTCGTCGGCGGTGGTGGAGCGGTGGCTGGCCGGGGACGCCAACGAGCCGGGCGACGGGGTGGTGCCGGCGGCCAGCGCCCACCTGGCCGCGGCGGAGTCGGAGCTGGTGGTGCCGGCGGACCACTTCCACGTCCACCAGCACCCGCTGGCGGTGCGGGAGGTGCGGCGCATTTTGCTGGAGCACGCGGCGGCGAGCGGGCTGCCCGTCCCCCGATAGTCATCGCCGCTTGCGGCTATGCGGGGCGAGCGCTCGCCCCGCATAGCCGCAAGCGGCAAATGCCAACCCGTCACTTCTTACCACTCTCTCCACACCGCCGGCACATTTTTTCCGCCCGAATCCTTGATTCGGCCGGCTAATCAGCGTTTACTATCACGGCGTACCGCGCCCGACTGCACCCTCGCCCGTGAGTCTTGCCGTGCCGCGCACCGCGCTTCGTGCCGTCCTGGCCGGGACCGGCAGCTGCCTGCCGCCGCGGGCCTTCCACAACGACCAGTTCCCGCCCAGTCTCGAAACGTCCGACGAGTGGATTCACAGCCGCACCGGCATCCGCGAGCGGCGGGTCGCCGCTGACGGCGAGACCACCAGCACCCTCGGCCTGGAGGCCGCCCGCCGGGCCGTCCAGGCCGCCGGCCTCACCCCGGACGCCATCGACCTGATCGTCTGTGCCACCGTCACCGCCGACGTGCTGGTCCCGTCCGTCGCCGCCCGCATCCAGGCCGGGCTGGGCTGTCGGACGATCCCATCGTTCGACCTGAACGCCGCCTGCACCGGGTTCCTGTACGCCGTCACTGTGGCCGAGCAGTTCCTCCGCGCCGGCACCGCCCGGCACGCCCTGGTCGTCGGCGTGGACACGCTGACCCGCGTGACCGACTTCGCCGACCGCAACAGCTGCATCCTGTTCGGGGACGGGGCCGGGGCGGTGGTGCTGTCGGCCGAGGAGGGCGGCCGCCGCGGGCTGCGGTTCAACCGGTTGTACGCCGACGGCAGCGACATGATCCTGCTGAAGGGCGTCGGCTCCCGCCCGGCCCCGGAGATCATCACCCCGCCGCCGGCGACCTGCGAGAACACCTTCCTCCGGCTCAACGGCCGGGAGGTGTTCAAGTTCGCCGTCACCCGCGTCCGCCAGCTGTTCGAGGAGGTGCTGCGGGCCTGCGAGCTGCAGCTGACCGACATTGATCTCATCATCCCGCACCAGGTCAACCAGCGGATTCTGGACACCGCGTTCGAGGGGCTGGGGGTGCCGCCGGAGCGGGTGATGGTGAACCTGGACCGGTACGGGAACACGTCGGCCGCGTCGGTGCCGATCGCCCTGGACGACGCCGTGAGTACCGGCCGGGCGAAGGCCGGGGACACGGTGCTGCTGATGGCCTTCGGCGGCGGCATGACCTGGGGCGGGACGCTGCTGACGCTGTGACGGGGACCGACGGCCGCTCAGCCCCGAAGGGGCGGCACACCTTAGCCCAGGGCGCGAGCCCTGGGGAAACGCCGCGATATCGACGAGAGCCCCGAAGGGGCGACACAACTCGGTGTGTCGCCCCTTCGGGGCTACGGCAATTTTCGGTTGATCGGTTTCCCAGGGCTCGCGCCCTGGGCTAAGGTGTGCCGCCCCTTCGGGGCTAGTGGGGGATCGAATCCCGTGTCACCCCGTGGTTCGTCCTATTCAGGTTCGCCCCATTCTTTCAACAGCCGCTTCACCAGTTCGACCGCCTGCTCCGTCGTCGTCACCGTCCCGTCGAGCTGCGCCTCCCGGACCGCGTCGAGCAGCCGCTTGTACACCGGCCCCGGCTTGATCCCCATCTCCAGCAGGTCGTCGCCGGTCAGCACCGGCGGCGGCGTCAGCTCCTCGGTCGTCCATTCCGCCAGCTTCCGCTCGCAGAACTCGACGTGCTCGACGCTCCGGTCCCACGCTGCCGCGTCCGCCCGGTGCAACGCCAGCAGCTCCCGCACGCCGGGGTGGGCCAGCACCGGCTTGAGCTTGCTCGCCTTCATCCGCGGGGCGTCGCACAGGTAGATGTGCATCCCCACCAGCCACTCGACCCGTTCCCGCTCGGCGTTGGACAGCTTCAGCCGCACGCAGATGCGGCCGGCCATGTCCCGGCCGCGGAGGTCGTGGCCGTGGAACGTGTACCTCTCCGGCGTCCGGCCGACCGTGCCCGGCTTGCCGACGTCGTGCAGCAGCGCGGCGAACGCCAGCGGGAACGAGGCGTCGGCCGGCAAGAGTTCCAGCACCCGCAGCGTGTGCGTCCAGACGTTGCCGACCGGCGCCGCCGGCGGCCCCTGCGGCTGGCCCTTCATCGCCTCCGCTTCCGGCAGGATCGGCGTCACCAGGGCGACCTCGTCCATCAGCCGCATCCCGGCGGCCCGCCGCGGGTCGGTCAGCAACTTCCGCAGCTCGTCGGCGATCCGCTCGGCGCTGACGACGGTGATCTCGCCGGCCATCGCCCGGATGGCGTGGGCCGTCGCCGGGTCCAGCGTCAGGCCGAACCGGGTGGCGAATCGCACCGCCCGCAGCAGCCGCAGCTTATCCTCGGCGAACCGCTGGGCCGGGTCGCCGATCGCGCGCAGGATGCCGTTGTGCAAGTCCTCCTGGCCGCCGACGTAGTCGATGTATTTGCCTTCGAGCGGGTCGAAGAACATGCCGTTGACGGTGAAGTCGCGGCGGCGGGCGTCCTCCTCCGGGGACGAGAAGACGACGGCGTCCGGGTGCCGGCCGTCGGAGTAGGAGCCGTCGGACCGGAAGGTGGCGACCTCGACCGTGACCCGGCCGGCCGGCGTGCGGGGGCCGAGCGCTTCGACGACGCCGAAGACGGCCCCGTGCTTGTCGGTGCACCGCACGAGGTTCTTGATCTGCTCGGGGGTGGCGTCGGTGGCGACGTCGTAGTCGTGGGGTTCGCGGCCGAGGAGCATGTCGCGGACGCAGCCGCCGGCCCAGAGGGCCCGGTGGCCGGCGGCCCGGAGGCGGCGGACGACGTCGGTGGCGAACTCCCGCTCGGTCATGCGCGTGATTGTATCGTGGCGAGCCGGCGGGTGCCCCGCCGGCTCGCCAAAAGCCGGGGTGACTGCTTGCCGCGGCCGGGCGGGTGTGCCATAATCGGGCCATCTCGGTTGCCGGCCGCGGGAGGCCGCCGCCCCATGCACGACGCCCCACACCGACCGCCCCGCCCGGCGGAAGACGTCACCCCGACCGTCCTCGCGCCGGTCAGCGGCGTCGCGCCGTCCCCCGGCCCGGCCCAGTGGGGCGGCGGCCTGCCGGACCAGCTGCCCGCCCGCCTCGGCCGGTACGAGCTGCTCAAGGTCCTCGGCAAGGGCGGCATGGGGGCCGTCTACCTGGCCCACGACGAACAGCTGCACCGCCTCGTCGCCGTCAAGATCCCGCACTTCGGCGGGCCGCAGCAGCTGCACCTCCGCGACCGGTTCCTCCGCGAGGCCCGGGTCGCCGCCACGCTGTCCCACCCGAACCTGTGCCCGGTCTACGACTGCGGCGAGGTGGACGGCATCCTGTACCTGACGATGGCCTACCTGGAGGGCCGGCCGCT
>DASXAN010000266.1:0-2166 GCA_036406755.1 Gemmataceae bacterium | reverse complement strand
CCCCCGAACGACCCGGGGGCCGGATTGGGACCGCCCCCGGACACGCGGCCGGGTAGTATAATCACCGGCATGAACGAGGTGACGCGTATCCTGGACCAGGTCTGCCAGGGCGACCCGGACGCCTCCGAGCACCTGTTGCCGCTGGTCTACGACGAGCTGCGCCGGCTCGCCGCCCAGAAGCTCAGCCTCCAGACCCCCGGACAAACGCTGCAGCCCACCGACCTGGTTCACGAAGCCTACCTGCGTCTGGTTGGCGAGGTGGAAGAGCTGCACTGGGACAACCGGGGCCACTTCTTCGCCGCCGCGGCCGAGGCCATGCGCCGCATCCTCGTCGAGCGGGCCCGGGGCAGACACCGGCTCAAGCGGGGCGGCGACGCCCGGCGGCAGGAGTTCGCCGAGGAGCTGGCGGTCGCCGACGACCGCGTGGACGAGGTGCTGGCCGTGCACGAAGCCCTGGACCAGCTGGAGCGGCACGACCCGCAGGCGGCGGCGCTGGTGAAGCTGCGGTTCTTCGCCGGCTTCGGCCACCAGGAGGCGGCCGAGATGCTCGGCCTGAGCCGCCGGGCGGCCGACCGTCTGTGGCTCCTGGCCCGCACCTGGCTCTACCGGTCGCTGCACGACGGCGAGTCGTGACCAATTTCCGAATTCCGCGTGCACGGGGGCCGGATTCGTCGCACGGAGGATCGACGGACCCAATCCACCGCGCGAGGGCAACCCCGTGGCCGACTGGAACCCCCGGGCGAACGACCTGTTCTTGCGGGCCGCCGAAATCGAATCGCCGGAGGAACGGCGGGCGTTCCTGGACCGCGAATGCGGCGACGCCGCCCTCCGGCGGGAGGTCGAAGCGCTGCTGGCGGCGAGCGCGAAGGCGGTCGGCTTCCTGAGCGAGCCGGCCGTCGGCGACCCGCTCCGCGGGTACCCCGCGAACGGCACCGCGGCCTTCGAGCCGATGCCGGAGGCCCCCGGCACGGTCGTCGGCCCGTACAAGCTGCTCCAGCAGATCGGCGAGGGCGGGTTTGGCGTCGTCTACATGGCCGAGCAGGGGCGACCGGTCCGCCGCCTGGTCGCGCTGAAGGTCATCAAGCCGGGCATGGACACGGCCGCCGTGCTGGCCCGGTTCGAGGCGGAGCGGCAGGCGCTGGCCCTGATGGACCACCCGAACATCGCGAAGGTGCTCGACGCCGGCGCGACGGATTCCGGCCGGCCGTACTTCGTCATGGAGCTGGTCAAGGGCGTCCCCGTCACCGAATTCTGCGACAGGAACCACCTGCCGCCGGAACAGCGGCTGAAGCTGTTCGTCGACGTCTGCCACGCCATCCAGCACGCCCACCACAAGGGCGTCATCCACCGGGACGTCAAGCCGACGAACGTGCTGGTGACGCTGCACGACGGCGTGCCGGTCGTCAAGGTGATCGACTTCGGCGTGGCCAAGGCGACGGCCCAGAAGCTGACGGAGAAGACGCTGTTCACCGCCTACGGGCAGATGGTCGGCACGCCGCCATACATGTCGCCCGAGCAGGCGGAGATGAGCGGCCTGGACGTGGACACCCGCTCGGACGTGTATTCGCTCGGCGTCCTGCTGTACGAACTGCTCACCGGCACGACGCCGCTCGAGGGCAAGCGGCTGCGGCAGGCCGGCTACGCCGAGATGCAGCGGCTCATCCGGGAGGAAGACCCGCCGCGGCCGAGCACCCGGCTGTCGGCGCTGGGCGAGTCGGCGACGGTCCTGGCCGGCAACCGCGGCACCGACCCAAAGCACCTCGCCCGCCTGCTGGCCGGCGACCTCGACTGGGTGGTGATGAAGGCGCTGGAGAAGGACCGCACCCGCCGGTACGACACGCCGGGGACCTTCGCCGACGACGTCGCCCGGTACCTGCGGCGGGAGGCGGTGCTGGCCCGGCCGCCGTCGGCGGCGTACCGGCTGCGGAAGTTCGCCCAGCGGAACCGGGCGGCGGTGCTGACGGCGGCGGCCGTCGCGGCGGCGCTGCTGCTGGGCACGGCGGTCGCCACCTGGCAGGCGGTCCGGGCGACGGCGGCCGAGCGGGACGCCCGCGCCGCCCGGGACGCGGCCGAGGCCGAGCGGGACCGGGCGGTGGACGCGGAGCGGCGGGCGGTGGGGCAGCAGCGGCGGGCCGACGACGAGGCGGCCGCGGCCCGGGCCATCAA
>DASXAN010000265.1:0-9072 GCA_036406755.1 Gemmataceae bacterium | reverse complement strand
GGGCGGTGTCGCAAAATGTCCCATTTTGTCACCCCAGAAAAAGATGTTATTTCGCCGGCCTGCTCCGCACCCGCCGGTCCGCCAACCCGCCTTGCCCGGCGGCGCAAGAGGGCGTACCATCGTCGTCTCCTTCCGGCTGTGCCCGCACGGACGCGGCACCCCTCGGCCCGGACCGCCGACCACCGGAGACGTCTCATGCGTCGGACCGCAGCCCTCCTCCCGCTCCTCGGCCTCGCCCTCGCCGGCTGCAACCGCGGCCCGACCGTCGTCGTCCTGCCGAACGGGACGCCCACGCCGCCGGTGGCTTCGACCCCGGCGACGGCCGCCGCCGGTCTGCCGCCGATCCCGGCCCCGGAGCTGTCGCCGCAGGAGCGGTACGACGCCAGCCTCTGGACCGCCGTCACGCTGCTGACCGACCGCAGGTACCCCGAGGCTCTGGCGGCGCTCGAACAGGCTCGGGCCGCCCAGGACACCGAGCAAGTCCGCCGGGAGATCGCCCGGGTCAAGCTCCGGCTGGACGCCGCCCGCGCCGCCGACCGCACCGCCCGCGACATCCAGACCGTCCTCGACGGCGGCAAGGCCGACGAGGCCGCTCGCCTCGCCGCCGCGGCCCTGCGGGAGTTCGGCGACTCCGACGCGGCCGACGCCATCGCCCGCCTGAAGCGGCAGGCCGACGCCCTGGCCGCCGTGTCGCTCGACGCCCCGACCCGCCTGGCCCGCTACCGCCGCGAGGCCGAGGACGCCGCCCGGGCCAACGACCTCCGCGCCGCCGCCGTCGCCTACGAGCAGTGCGCCGCCGCCGGCGACGGCACCGTGAAGGCCGCTCTCGTCGACCTGCAGGCGAAACTGACCCGCTACGACGACGGCCGCCGCCGGTCCGCCGACCTCCGCCGCGGCGACCCGCTCCGCGGGTACCCCGCGCAACTGGACGACGCCCTCGCCGCGCTCAAGGACGCCGCCGCCGCCTGGGATACGCCGCAGGTCCGCCAGGAGATCGACGAGTGCACGCTGGCCCTGCAAAGCCGCCGCGACCGGCTCGGCGTCGCCGACTTCGAGACCCGCGGCGACGTCGGCGCGCCCGTCTTCGGCCGGACGGTGGCCGAGGAGCTGCTGCCGGCGTTCAAGAGCCGCTTCGACCTCGTCGAGCGCGACCAACTGGCGAAGGTGTGCGACGACCTGAAGGTGCAGGGGCCCGACCTGATCGACGCCGACGCCGGCCGCCGCGAGCTGGCCCGGCTGGCGAAGGTGCGATACCTCGTCGTCGGCAGTGTGACGCGGCTTGGCGGCGTCACCGTCCACGCCCGCCTGCTGGACCTCAACACCGGGCTGGTCGTGCAGACCGCCCAGATCAACGCCCCGACGCCCGAGGCGATTGTGCCCCTGTTGCCGCAGCTCGCGGCGATGCTCCAGATGAGCGACGAGCAGCGGCTGGCCTACGAGCGGCAGCTCGCGCAGCAAGCAGCCGTCGTCCCGGTCGCGGCGGAAGCTGTGACCATCCCGCCGCCGCCGGCTCCGGTCGCTACCGCCCCCGCCGCGCCGCCGGTCGTCGTCAGCACCGTCCGCCCGCCCGACTTCGGCGGCGTGGTGATCGAGGACTTCCGCCAGTTGCCGCCGGTCGTGCCGCCGGGGCAGCCGGGTGTCGGCATCCAACTTGCCATCACCAAGGACCACAAGGTCCGGGCTCGTGCCCTCAGCGTGGCGCTGGAGCTCGGCGACGACCTGTTCCGCCGCGGCCGGTACAAGGAGGCGCACGCCCAGTTCCAGGTGGCGCTGAACCTGTCGCCCGGCCACGCCGACATCCTCGCCCGGATCGACCTGTGCAAGCCGCACCTGCCGCCCCCGCCGGTCATGGTGGTCGAGGCGCCGCCGGTCGTCGTCGCCCGGCTGCGGGTGGCGGTGCTGGACTTCGTCGCCACCGGCGACCCGAACCTCGTCCCGTCGGGGCTGGGGGCGTGGGCGGCCGAGAACGTCGCCCCGTACCTGTGCCCGCCGTACGACGTGGCCGACCGCGGCGAGGTCTACTGGTACATGGGCCGGCTCGGCGTGTCGCTCCGCGACGCCGTCATCGACCCGCTCGCCCGGCTCTACCTGGGCCGGGCGCTGAACGCCCGGTTCGTCGTGCTCGGTACGCTCCAGGCCACGCCCGCCGGCTTAGCCGTGGCCGTCCACCTCCTCGACACCGAAACCGGCTGTCGCCTCGGGACCGCGGAGGGCATCGCCCGGGACCGCAACGAGTTGAAGTGCCGGCTCGGCGAGCTGGCCCGGTGGCTGTTGCTCGACCCGGCCGAGCGTGCCCGCCGCGAGGCGGAGGCCACCCAGGCGCAGGCGCTGCTGATCCAGGCCGAGACGGCCGCGCGGCAGTCGAACTTCTCGCTGGCGATCGAGCTGACGAAGAAGGCGGGTCACAAGACGCCGGGCATCCGCGTCGAGGTCCTGCTGAACCAGTTCGACCGGCAGGCCCAAGTGGCCGCGCTGGAGGCGCAGCGGCGGGCCGCGTGGGAGCAGCAGCAAGCGATCGCCGCCGCGGCGATCCGCCGGCAGCAGGAGCTGGCTGCAGCTGCGGAAGCGGCCCGCGCCGCCGCGGCGCAGCAGGCCGCCGCGGTCGCCGAGGCCGAGCGCCGCCGGGAGCGCGAGCTGGCGTACGTGCAACTCGTGGCCCAGGCCCGGGCGGCCCGCGACGCTCAGAACTTCACCGTCGCCGTGCAGCTGTACGATAGCGCCCTGGGCATCGACCGCCGGGACGAAGCGGCCCGCGAGTTGGCACTGGTGCGCGAGCGGGTGGAGGAGGAGGCCCGCACCCGGGCCGCGCAGGAAGCCGCCGCCCGCGAGGCGGCGGTACGGCGGCAGCGGGAAGCGGAGTTGGCCCGCGTCCAGGCGCAGCTCGACGCCGAGCGGCGGCAACGGGCTACCGAGGAACAGGCCCGCCGGCAGGCGCAGGAGCAGGCCGACGCCCGCGAATACGCCCGCCTCCTGGACGAGGCCCAGCGGTTCCAGGCGAAGGGCGAGTACGACCCGGCCGTACGGTCGCTGCAAGCGGCCAAGCGGCTGCGGCCGACCGACGAGGCCGACCGGCTGCTGACCACCGCCCTGGTCGAGCAGGCGAAGGCGAACGCCCAGCGGCAGGGCGAGCAGGCCCGCCGCGACCTGGAGGCGCGGCTGGCCGCCGAGCAGGCCGCCCGTGCCAAGGCGGAGGCGGAGGCGAAGCGGAAACAGGAGCTGTACACGCAGGCGCTGGCCCAGGCCCAGGCGGCGTTGCAGGCGAGGAACTACGACCAGGCGGCCGCCCAGTATCAGACGGCCGCCAAGTTCTACCGCTCCGACGCGGTGCTGAGCGGCCTGAAGTTGGTCGAGGACGGCCGGGCGCAGGCCGCCGCCGAGCGGAAGCGGCAGGCGGACGCGGAGGCGAAGGCGCGGGCCGACGCCGAGGCGAAACGTCTGGCGGACGTCAAGGCCAAGGCCGATGCGGACGCCCGGCTCAAGGCCGAGGCCGACGCCAAAGCGCGGGCGGACGCCGAAGCTCGCCATAGGGCGGAGGCGGACGCCAAGGCCCGCGCGGACGCCGAGGCGAAGCGGCAGGCCGACGCCCGCCTGAAAGCCGAGGCGGACGCGAAAGCGCTGGCCGACCTGGAGGCCCGGCGAAAGCTGGAAGCCGAGGCCAAGGCGAAGGCCGACGCCCAGGCGAAGCAGGCCGCCGAACAGGCCGCCCGCGAAGCCGAAACCCGCCGCCGCCAGCAGGAGGAGCAGTCGCGGCGGGACAACTACGCCCGGCTGATGGCACAGGGCAAGTCCGCACTGACCGGCCGCCGGTTCGACGAGGCCCAGCGGGCGTTCGCCGACGCGCTCAAGTTCCAGCCGAACGACCCGGAGGCGGCCCGGCTGCTCCGGCAGGCCCAGGACGCGAGCAAGCCGCCGGCCCCGCCGCCCCCGCCGCCGACGGCACGGGCGGTACCGCCGCCCCCGGCTCCCGCCAAGCCGCCGGCCACGCCACAACCGCCGGCCGCGTACACGCAGCAAATGCAGGCGGCCGCGGCCCTGGAGAACCAGGCCAAGTACGCCGACGCCGCGAAGGCGTATCAGGCCGCGCTGCGGGCGGTGCCGAACGATCCGGCGGCGACGAAGCGGGCCGAGTACGCCCAGCACATGGACGCCGGCCTGACTGCCGTGAAGGCCGGCAAGAAGGCCGACGCCGTCCGCGAGTTCGAGGCCGCCCTGAAGGACGCCCCCAATGACGAGGCCGCCACCCGCTGGCTCCAGCAGGCCCGGCGACGATAGAAGTCGTAGTCAGTCACCATGTACCTCGGCATCGAGATCGGCGGCACGAAGCTGCAACTGGGCGTCGGCCCCGGCGACGGCACCCTGGCCGGGTTGTGGCGGGGCGGGGTGGACCTGGCGGCCGGCGGCGAGGGCATCCGCCGGCAGATCGTCGCCGCCGTGCCGGACCTGCTCGCCACGGCTGGCCTGGACCGTTCGCAAGTGCGGGGACTCGGCATCGGCTTCGGCGGCCCGGTAGACGACGCGACGCGGAGCGTGCTCAAGTCGCACCAGGTCGGCGGCTGGGAGGGGTTCCCGCTCGCGGATTGGGCGGAGGAAGCGCTCGGCCTGCCGACGGCCCTGGGCAACGACGCCGACTGTGCCGCCCTGGCCGAGGCCCTGTTCGGGGCCGGCAAGGGGCTGTCGCCGGTGTTCTACATGACGATCGGCTCCGGCATCGGCGGCGGGCTGGTCGTCAACGGCGAGGTCTACCGCGGGGCCGGCAGGGGGGCGGTCGAGGTCGGGCACCTGCGGTTGTTCAATGAGACCTTCGGGGGAGAGGATTGGAACTGGACAACGCTCGAAGATGAAGCGTCCGGCTGGTCCATCGCCCGCCGAATTCGCGAGCGGGCGGTTAACGACACCGTTCTCCTCACACTCGTCGGCGGTGACCCGGAGAAGATCACGACGGCGATCATCGCGCAGGCAGCGGCATCCGGGAATGAGCTGGCCCTTTGGGGGATTCGCCACGCGACGAGTTGTCTGGCGGACGCCCTATGTCAGGTCATCGTGCTACTCTGCCCGCGGCGCATCGTGATCGGCGGGGGCGTGTCGTTGATGGGGCAGGACTTGCTGTTCAAACCACTGTGCCAGCGTGTGGCCGAGCGGGTGTTCCGCCCGTTCGCCGACTGCTACGAGATCGTCCCGGCGGCGCTGGGCGAGGAGGTCGTGGTGCACGGCGCCCTCCGGTTAGCCGCGACGCGGAGTCATTTAGCCCCCGGTCATTGACCGGGGGCTAATTACCCACCGGACAGCCGCTCCACCGCCGCCTTCAGGCTCGTGTGGCTCGCCAGGAACTCCGTCGCCAGGTGGTCCATGAGTTGCAGAAACGCCAACAGGTCGTCCACCCGCCGATGCCGTTCCTTCGCCGCCGGTTCCTTGGCGGCCGGCCCCAGCTCCGCGGCGGACAGCGCGTCCCGGCATTTCCGCAGCGTCGTCAGGACCGGGTCGATCTCCCGCCGCTTCCGCTGGGTCGCCACCCGGGTGAACATTTCCCACACGTCGCTCACGGAGGCGTACCGGTCCCGCCGGTCGCCGCGGGTGTGGGCGCGCTGTACCAGACCCCACTCGACCAGCTTCGTCAGGTTCATGCTGACGTTGCCGCGGGAGATGCCGAGGCGGTCCATCATGTCGTCCATGGTGAGCGCCTCGCCGGTGATGTAGAGCAGGCCGTGGATGCGGGCCATCGTCGGGTTGATGCCCCAAAGCGAACTCATCGTCCCCCACAGGTCCACGAACTGGCCCTCGACGGCGGCGAGGCGGGCGGACACGGACGGCGGCGCCATGTGTTTTGACCTTTCAAAAAGTTTGAAAAGTGTACCACGGCGGTACAATGGCTGACAAGTAACCCCGGCCGGCACCATGACCCGCGTTCGCATCAAGATCTGTGGCGTCACGCACCCCGACGACGTCCGCGCCGCGGCGGATGCGGGAGCCGACGCCGTCGGCTTCAACTTCTACCCGAACTCGCCGCGGTTCGTCGCTCCGACCGCCGCCGCCGCCCTGGTCCGGGCGACGCCCCCGTTCGTCGAGCCGGTCGGCGTGTTCGTGGAAGCGTCAGCCGAGGAGATGCGGGCAACGGCAAGCCGACTCGGGCTGCGGGCGGTGCAGTGGCACGGCGACGGCCTGCCGCCGGCGGAGGACGTGTCGCCGTACCCGCTGATCGTCGCCGGCCGCGTCCGCGGACCGGACTGTCTGGCCGGCATCCGCCAAGTGGTGGCCGAGCGGCGGGCGGCGGGCGTGCCGTTCGCGGCAGTGCTGATCGACGCTCACGTGCCCGGCCAGTTCGGCGGCACCGGCCGGCCGGCCCCGTGGGACTTGCTCGCCGGCTTCGACCCCGGCGTGCCGGTGATCCTGGCCGGCGGGCTGACGCCGGCGAACGTCGCCGAGGCGGTCCGGATCGTCCGGCCGTGGGGCGTGGACGTGGCCAGCGGCGTCGAGTCGTCGCCGGGCCGCAAGGACCCGGACAAACTGCGGCGATTCGCCGAGGCAGTGCGGGCGGCGGAGGGCTAGCAACTGTGCTTCGCGCCGCGGCCAATCCCGATCATAATGGGCGGCCAGCCGATCACGGAGGATCGCTCATGCGGCTCGCTGGACTCGCCATCGTCGCTAACCTCGTCACCTTAACCTGGGTCGCCGCCCAGGAGCCACCGGCCCCGTTTCCGGTCCTGCCGGCCGCGACCGACACCACGGCCCTGCGGGCCGCGCTTCGGATCCCGCTCGACCCGCCGGGACTCCAATACCACAACGGCTTGATCTACGACGGCTGGTACGGAATGGGCGACCTCCCGGCCGACGTTCCGGCCCGGATCGCGGAAATCAAGTCTCAGCTCCGAGCGGACCGCTCCGATGGCGAGCCGTATGACGAACTTTGCCACTGCCACCTCTTCCTTGGCAACGAGCAGGACGCTCGCGATTGTGCAGTCCGGGCGATCGAGCTTTACGGCCAACGATTGGAATCGCAGCCGAATGATGCCGAGTTGCTGTCTCGGCTCGGCAACATGTTTTCTTACGCGGACCGGACTTCGGAGGCGGACGAGCGATTGAAGCAGGCGGTCGCGGCGGACCCAAGATGCTGGCGTGGTTGGCTCACCCTGGCACGGATAAATCTGGTTACCGCCATACGGTCGTGGGAGCAGTACCGGGAGGCGCCGGAGTCGGACGACCGGTCTCCGCTGGCCTTGGTCCCGCGCCAAATGCCCGAGATCCTTCAGGTCGCGTTCTCTCAGCAAGAAAAACCGGCGCCCGGATCATCGCGGACGGCCAAGACGGATAAGGGCCAAGAGCCGCGGGACGTGCAATGGAATAACTGCCTCGAACACTGGGACCAGGCCCGGTCCTTCATGGCAAAGGCGTTTGCCGTCGCGCCGAACGAGCCGGCGGTTCGTCTCAATCGCTGTACGCAGAGAGAGTTTTTTGCCGTCCTTCGGGCCACACATGATCGGTCCGACCTGCCCGCAGCCGCCAATGCGAAGTTCACGAATGCCGAGAACCTTGCCGACCTGCGCGCGGCATTGGCCGCACGCCCCGACGATGCCGGGCTGATCGGCTACGTCACGTGGTTCGAATGCATGGCCGCCCGGAAACGCATGAACGGCGTCGATGACCCCCGCATCGCGTGGCAGACCCTGCGTCTTCTGTCCGAGCGAATCGAACGGTTGGAATCGATCGCCGCCCGCGCCGACGGGCGGACCGCGGCGCGGGCTTCGGTCATTGCGGCGTCGCTGTGCCGGGACGCCGGGTACAAGTTCCGGGCAGACGTCCACGCCCGCTTCGCCGTCGCATCCGACCCGGACAACCCGCAGGGGTGGGAGGCGTACTTGGCGGCACTGGCCGACGCCGGCCAGGCCGACGAATACATGGCCGTTGCCCGTCGCTGCGCCGACCGCTTCGACAAGGCCATCTTCTCAATCCGATTGGCGGACGCCCTTGAGAGGGACGGCAAGCTGGTTGAGGCGATGCGGGTGATCGAACGGCTGCGTGTGCGGGAACCGAACGACGTTACGGCGCAATTGGCGGAGGCCACCTTGCTGTTAAAGTTGGGCGAACCGGCGGTGCTGCAGCGGGTCTATACTCTGCTTGACGACGTGACACGGGCCGAGCCGGACGCCGACGTAAGAACCGACTGCGAACTGCTCCGTGCCTGCGCCCAGTTCGTCCGCGGCAACGCGGTCCTGGGCCGGACGATGCTGGACGATCTCGTCCGCAGTGCCCCGGCTCATCCACGAGTCAAAGCCGTGGCGACGGCGCTCGGGGACTGAGGGCCGCGAACATTTGGCCGCTTTTCACCTTAACCCCACCCGCCCCGGTCCCTAAAACAAAGGCATCGTACTCGCCGCGAGTCGTACCCGGGGCCGCGCCTGCCGCGCGGCCCGGTCGTTTGTCCCCGCACCGCTGACCGAGGCCCCACGCATGGCGACTGCAACGCTCCCCCGCCACGACATCAAGGACCCGAAGCTCGCCCCCGGCGGCAAGAAGCGCATCCTCTGGGCCGACCGCGACATGCCCGTCCTGGCCCGCATCCGCGACCGGTTCGCCAAGGAGAAGCCGCTCGCCGGCCTCCGCATGAGCGCCTGCCTGCACGTCACCTGCGAGACGGCCAACCTCGCCCGCACCCTCCAGGCCGGCGGCGCCGACCTGTGCCTGATTGCGAGCAACCCGCTCTCCACCCAGGACGACGTCGCCGCCAGCCTCGTCCACGACTTCGGCATCGGCGTCTGCGCCATCCACGGCGAGGACACGACCACCTATTACAAGCACGTCGCCATGGCCCTGGAGCACGAGCCGGTCGTGACGATGGACGACGGGGCCGACCTCGTCAGCGCCATGATCTTCATCGCGCTGGATCGCCTCGACGACGTGCATCCCGAGGTCCGCACGTGGGCCACCGGCCTGACCGCGGCCGACCGGAAGAAGCTGGTCGGTGACGTGATCGCGAGCATGGAGGAGACGACGACCGGCGTCATCCGCCTGCGGGCGATGGAGAAGGACGGCGTGTTGCAATTCCCGGTCATCGCCGTCAACGACGCCGACACCAAGCAC
>DASXAN010000264.1:0-3261 GCA_036406755.1 Gemmataceae bacterium | reverse complement strand
TCTTCTCCGAGAAGACCGGCTAAAGCCGGGACTCCAACGCCACTCCCCGGTTCGCCGGTGCCGTCACTTCAAGTCCTCGATCACCAGCTCGCCGTGCGTCACGGTCACGGCCCCCTCCATGTACGTGACGCTCGTGTACCGCCGCAGGCAGCCGAGCACGTCCAGCACCGTCCGCACCTGCGGCGGGATGTCCTTCTTGCCCAGGCCCGGCGGGGCGTCGTCTGGCACCTCCGCCAGCGCCGCCGCCAGCGCCACCTCCACCCACGGCCGGGCGGCGGCCGTCAGCCCGGCGAAGTCCACGACCACGGCCGCCGTCGCCGGCCGCTTCTCCGCCAGCGGCCCGCCGGCCACCGCCAGCGGCGTCGCCGTCAGCAGCCGCTCGCCGTGTGCCAGCGACAGGCTTGTGGCCATGACCTTGTCCGACAGGCCGACGTTCGGCTGCACCTGCGGGTCCTGGCCGACCGGCGGCAGCGGCCAGAAGTACAGCGTCCCGGCGGCGGACTTCTTCGCCTCCGGCTTGGGCACGCCGCCCTCCGGCACCTGCGCCCCGAACTCCTTGGCCTTCGCCAGCACCTCGTTCGCCAGATCGCGGTACGCCTGGAACGCCTTGACCAGCTTGGCCGAGTCGGCCACCGTGCGGACGATGCCGACCTCCAGCATCGGCAGCTCCTTGCCGCCCTGGTCCAGGCCCTGCACCCACGCCTTGCTCCGCCACTTGGCGTCGAACACCAGGGCCGCCTCGCCCGCGCCCAGGGCCGGCAGGTACAGCGTCCCGGTGATCTCGTCGAACTTCTTCAGGAACGGCAGGGCCATCGCCAGCCCCTGCTCGACCTGCTGCCACGTGTCCGGGGACAGCTCCTTCATCACCGCCTCGGTGTGGCCGTAGATGATCTTGATCCAGCCGACCAGCTCGCGGTAGCCGGGCGTCGGGTCGTTGACGGCCCCGGCGAGGGCCAGGATGGGCGAGCCGCCCAGGTGGTCGAGGATGGTCAGCGGCCGGGGGGCGGCCCGGAACGGGACGGTGCCGTGGTCGTACGAGTACGACTCCTGGCCGCGGTCGGTCAGGAACGAGAACGACAACGTCGCCCCCGGCTTGGGCAGGGCGTCCGTCACCTGCTTGACCAGTCGTTTGAGGTCCTTCTCGATCGCCTCCTTCCGCTTGTCCGAGATTTGCAGCTTGTCCAGCCCCTCCCGGGCGGTGTCGATCATCCCCAGGATGTCTTCGCCGGTGGTGGCCGTGGCGGCGGCCAGCGCCTGGCTGCCGTAGGCGACGGCGACCAGCTTGCGGCCGGCGGCCTTGGCCAGCGGGGCGAACTCCGGCCGGGTGCCCAGGGCCGGGCCGCGGCCGAGCTGCTCCGCCACCCCGGCGTGCGGGCCGATGGTCAGCAGCAAGTAATCATCCTTCACCAGCAGGCTGACGGTGAGCGTCATCGCCTTGAGGCGGAGGCGGAGCTTCTGGTACTCGCCCTCCTGCTGCTCCAGGTCGGACCACGGGATCTGGTCGAGCGGCACGAGCGACCCGTCGAGGGTGACGGTCAGGGCGTCGGCCCCGGCGACCTTGGTCCGCTTGATGCGGCCCTTCAGCTGCGGCTTGTCGGCGGCCAGCTGGTTGAGGAGCCCTTCGAGCCGCTTGATCTGGGCGACGGCCGGGTCGGCTTTCGACAGCTTGAACCCGAAGACGAGTTCGGGCACCTCGAGCTTGTCGGCGGCGGCGTTGAGGACGCCGAGGATGGCCCGGCCCTGGGCCTTCTCCGTGTCCTGACCGGCGATCATGGCCTTGAACGGGGCCAGCTGCATGGCCCAGCGGGCGTCGAGCAGGACGGGAATGAGGCGGGCCCAGTTCGCCCCGCCGTAGACGAAGATTTCCTGCCGCGGCAGGTCGCGGAGCAGGTCGGCGAGTTCCTTGTTGGCCGGGTCCTGGAGCAACTTCATCGCCTGACCGAGCGGGTTGTCCGGCTTGCCGGCGGCCTCGCGGAGCTGGTCGGCGGCGTACTTGGCGGCCGGCAGGGCCTTGAGCTTGGCGTAGGCGTTGCTCTTGAGGAACCGGTCGAGCTGGTCGCCCAGGTGCAGCGACGCAGAGTAGAAGGAGGCGTCGGCCGGGACGACGGCCAGCGACGTGCCGGGGGCGGGGTCGGCGGCCGGCGAGCGGGGTTGCGTGAGCGCCCCGAGGGCGGCGACGGTGGCGAGCGCGAGTGCGAGTCGGTACGGGCGCATGGCGCGGTCTCCTGGGGCGGGTAGGTGCGGCCGGCGGTCATCTTAGGACGGGGGGGCGGCGGCGGCGCGGGCCTTGGCGAGCAGGTCGGCGACGCCCAGCTCGGCGGCCCAGCGGTCGAGGTAGGCGTCGTCCAGCCGCCCGGCCTGGACGCGAAGCACGCCGAGGACGTCCCCCCACTGGCGGTCGGAGGTTTCGCCGCCGAGGCGGAACCATTCGAGCTTGTGGAGGAGGATGTCCTCCGGCGAGAGGATCGACACGGGCCGGCCGGACGGGTCGAGGTCCGTCCGCGCCACCCGGCGGGCGAGGAGATTCTGATCGAACGGGCGCCGCTTCTGCACGAACACGTCAACCTTGAAGCCGGACGTCGTGTGAATGATGTTGAACGAACTGCGGTCCCAGACCGCCTGACGGACGGCATCGATGCTGACGTAGTACTCCGGGCCGAACTCTTGGACCAACGCGGCCTCCCGGCCCAGGAACGGCTCGGCCGTCAGGTCGGCGTCTTCGGTGTAGCGGAGGACGCCGTGGAGCGAGCTGGCGATTGACCCGCCAACTGCGCAGGCGATGCCGGCCCGGTCGAATGCGGCCAGCACGTCCAGAATCACCCGCTGGTGCTCGATCGGCTGCTGGAGCACGTTGGCGTCCTCCCCGGCCGTCAGCCACGGCCCGTCACCGAGGTGGAGTCGAAACCAATCCCGCCGGATGTCCGCGTCCGTGGCGGCCGGGTGGCGCGACCGGACGCCCGAGGCGTGGAGGGCGCGGCCGAAGCGATAGGCGTCCGCCAGGAGTGCCCATTTCCGGGCCGGGGTCATCCGACGATAGCTCTCGATCTGCACCCGCAGGGCGTCGGGGGATGTGTCGGTGAGCGGGGACATGCCGCGGCCCTCCGGCACCATTGTACCAGGCTCACTGCGGCCGGACCGCCGACCGCCGGTCCAGGTACGCCCGCTCCATCGCCGCCGTCACCTCGCCGAGCCGGTCCATCAGCCGCTTCGGCGGGCGCCGCTCCCGCTTCGCCAGGGCGTACGCCGTCAACAGCGGCAGCG
>DASXAN010000263.1:0-3639 GCA_036406755.1 Gemmataceae bacterium | reverse complement strand
AGTGGTGGGGCGAGGGCGTCAGTCTCGGCGCGCTGCCGCCGCCGGTCCGCCCGGAGCCGGCCGCCCTGCGCTTCCGGCCGGAGCGCGACGGCCGGGTGACGGTCCAGTTCCGCGTCCCGGTCCGTGCCGAAGGCCGGATCGGCCCCGCGCCCGATTGGACGGCCGTGATGGCCGAAAAGGTCCGCCCGGGCGACGGCGGCGGGGCCGTGCGGCGGCTCGGCTACCAGGACGTGCGGCTGATGGACCGCATGGCGAGCACGCTGCTGCGCGAAAAGATGGGCGAGTTTCTCGCCGCCCTCCGCCGTCAGGCGATCGTTCTGGACGTTGCCCCCGACGGGGCGATGCGGTCGGCCCGGGCGGAGCCGGGCGGTGACGACGCGGACATCGGGCGGATGAACGCACATGTAGGCGACGCGCTCGCCGCCCTGGCCGTCCCGCTGCCGGGCCGCGAGGTCCGGCCGGGCGAGGCGTGGGACGGCGAGGTCAAGCTGCGGGGCGGCCCGACGGCAGCGGAAGTGACGTGGACCACCCGCTACCGCTACGCCGGCCGCCGCACCCGCAACGGCCGGGACGAGGCCGTCATCGAATTCACCGGCCGCCCGGCCGACGCGGCGGTCCGCGGGTCGGCCCTCGGGGCGGTGGTCGTGGACTTGGGCACCGGCCGGGCCGTCCTCGGCCGCGCACGCTTCGAGGGCGGGTCGTCCGCCCCTGTACAAGTGGCACTGGCCCGGTCGGACATGGCCGACGGGCCGGCCCCGGTGGTGGACTTCGCCGCCCTGCCGGCCGACCAGCCGATCCACTTCACGCCGACGGTGCGATAGCCGACAGGGCGTAAGAGCCGCTTGCGGCCATGCAGCGCTCGCCCGCATAGCCGCAAGCGGCCTAATTCAGTCGCTCGACCTGACCAGCCGCCGTCCAGCGCACGCCGCCGGCATGCCACCGCGGCTCCGGCACCGACTCGCCGCGGGCCAGCCGCAACAGCACACCCATCAGGTTGTCCGCGGCCAGCGCCCGCAGGCCGACGTAGGAGGTCGTCAGCCGCGGGTTGATTTCGATCACCCGGTCGCCGGTGTCGCCGAGTACCACGTCCACGCCGACGTAGCCGGACAACCCGTCCACGGCGTCGATGGCCCGCCGGGCCACACGGACCGCCCGTTCGGCCAGCGGCGACGGTAGCGGGGCCTGGCCCCCGAGGTAGTGGAAGTTGCCCGCGACGGAGACGAACTGCTCGGCCGGCGGCAGCACGTGCGTCCGCCGCGGGCCGATCAGGAATGAGACGCTCGCCGGCAGCCCGACGATCAACGGCTGAAGGATCATCTCGCCGATTTCCGCGGCCGCCAGAATGATGTCGGCGGCCCGGGGTGAACCGGTAAAGACCATCATTTCCTGCGACCCGGCCCCGTGACGGAGTTTCAGGACATAGGGCGGCGGAAAGTCCGGCAGGGCGCGCTCGGCAGGAATTGTCTCTGGCGTCGGCACGCCCGCCAATTCCAGGTGCCGCGCCAGGGCGAGCTTGTCCGCCGTCAGGGCCACCGCCGCCGGCGACGGGCCGAGCAGCGCCGCGCCCGCATCGACGGCCCAGCGGCAGCGCGCCTCCAGAATGCCGTCGAACTCGGGGGCGATCACCAGGGCGTAGTCCGCGGCGGCGGCGGCCGCCCGGAACGCGGCCGGCTCGTCGTCGGCCCACGTCACCGCCACGTCCGGCCAGCCGGCCACGGCCGCGGCGACGGCCGGCTCGGCCCGCAGCTCCGCACCTAGGACCGTCGAAACCCGCACGCCGGGCACGCGGCGGAAGTCCTCGACCGCGGCGGCCAGCATGGCCCAGCCTTCGGGCCAAAGTGGCGCGGCCCGCGGGGAGTCCCCGCGGGCTGCGGCACCGCAACACCACTCCGACACGAAGACACGGGTCATGGGTTCTTATTCAGCGGCACCAGTGGCGCCGGCAGGATCGCCCCGCCCGGCGGCGGGGGCGACGGCGGGGCCGACGGCTCGTCCGGGTTCAGCGGCAGGACCACCCCCAGCCCGGACGGCGTGGCCGGCGGCGTGGGCGGCGGGTTGCCGGACGGCGCGGCCGGCGCGGCCGGGGTGGGCGGGGCACCGTAGGGCACATTGTACGGCGTCGCCGGCGGGGCCGCGGACGTCGACGGCGGGGCCGGCTGGATCAGCGGCACCCCGACCAGCGACTGCGGGGCGTCCGGCACCGGCGGGCAGTTGCCCTGGGCCTGCGCGGCGTACACGGCCGGGTCCGGCCGCTCCCGGGCCAGCAGCGCCTTCTCCCGCTCCCGGATGTGCTCCACCGCCCGCACCTGCACGCACTTCGGCAGCGCCCCCTCGGCGATCGACACGTTGTCGTACCCGAGGATCGTCCCCTTGGCGAACTGGTACCCGGCGAGGGCGTTGTTGTAGTTGACGATGGCCGTGTACTCGCTGGCCAGCGAGTCGGCCCAGTTCCGCTGGGCCTCCAGCAGGATGTCGATCGTCCCCTGGGCGGTGCCGGCCTGGAACGCCTCGAACCGGGCCCGCAGCTGGATGGCGTTGGCCCGCCGCTGGGCGTGCTGGGCCTGTAACTCCTCGTAGTACTGGATGACGTTGCGGTACTGTAGCGCCAGGAACGACCGGGCCTTCACCTCCGTGTCCTTGAGCTGCTTGTAGCTGCGGGCCAGGTTCAGCCGGGCCGACCGGACGGCCGCGTGCGCGTCCCGGAACCCGATCGGCACGTCCATCCGCAGCCCGACCTCCCAGCTGTTGAACTTGTTGTCGGTGAAGCTGGCCAAGGCGTTGCCCGGCTCGGTCTGCGCGACGGTGTTGCCGAACTGGTCCGTGGTCAGGCCGGCGAACCGGGTCGGGCCGCCGTCCAGGCGGGTGCCCAGGCCGTTGACGTCGTAGGTGGCGAAGAACCGGAGGTCCGGCCGCAGGGCGTTCTTCTGGGCGATCAGGTCGAGCTGGCGGAACTTCAGGTCCTGGCGGGCCAGGATCAGCTCCGGCCGCAGGGCCAGCGCGTCGTTCTCGCCCGCCGCCCAGTCCGGGCGGAACGCGGACAGGGACGGGGCGTCGCTCGGGACGATCCGCTGGCCGTCCTCGACCGGCAGGCCGAGCAGGCCGCGGAGCTGCCGCTCGCCGTCCAGCACCCGCCCCAGGGCGGTGATCCGCTGGGCCCGGAACAGCTCGTACTGGGCCCGCGTCTGTTCCAGGTCCTGGATGGAGATGCGGCCGGCGTTGTACCGGGTGAAGTTCACCTGCCAGCTGACCAGGGCGTACCGCAGCCCCTGTTCCCGGCTGTAGAGGGTGTAGTAGGCGCCGTACAGGTTCCAGTAGGCGTACTCGACGTTCAGGAGCAGGTAGTTGACGTTCCGCTCGAACTCGGCCCGCGCCTGGTCGAACCGCAGCCGGGTGATGAGGATGCCCTCCGTCCGGGTGCCGCCGGACGGCCGCAGGCCGGGGACGAGGATGCTGCCCGGCTGCTGCGACGAGATCTCGTTGATCTCCACCCCGAAGAACTGCAACAGCGGCTGCTCGAAGACGAACTGCATCCGCGGCCGCCACGACGGGTTGACGGTGGCCGTGTTGTTGAACGTCGGCGGGTTGGTCAGGAACGTGTAGTCGGTGCTGTAGGTGATGCCGGCCAGGCCGCCGGTCGGC
>DASXAN010000262.1:0-3807 GCA_036406755.1 Gemmataceae bacterium | reverse complement strand
CCCCGGCCCCTCTCCCGCGGGGTACCCGCTTGCGGGTCGCCCGGGAGAGGGGAAAACAGTCAATGCGCCCCCAGCCCGAACCGGCGGGCCTCCGCCAGCGCCCGCTCGGCCTCCGCGGCCTTGCCGGCCTTGCGGAGCATGATGGCGTAGTCCTTCAGCCGGTTCGCCGACGGGGCCTCGTTCACGGCCTCGCACATGTCCCGCAGCCCGGCCTCCGGCTGGCCCGACTCGAACAGGATGCGTGCCCGCGTGTCGAGCAGCTCGTCCAGCGGCCCGGCCAGGTCGATCGCCCGCTGGATGTGCGCCAGCGACTCCTTGACCTTCGCCTCGTCCCGCCGGTCCAGCGACAGCGTCCACGCCAGGTTGTTCAGGGCCAGGACGTTGTCCGGCTCGCGGCTGAGCACGTCCCGGTACACGGCCACGGCCGCGGCGTTCTCGCCGTTCAGCTGCAGGAACTCGGCCCAGGTCAACTGGAGCGGCGTGGACCGCGGGGCCTTCTCCCGCTCGTCGAGGATGAACCGCTTCATCCGCTCTTTCTGGGCGTCGGTCGGCCCCGGCCGGCCGTGGCGGAGGATCTGCACGTAGGCGGCGGCCGCCACTTCCGGGCCGAACACCCGCTTGCCCCGCTCGGCCAGGGCGATCGCCGGGTTGGTGCCGTCCGGCAGGACGGCCAACAACGTCACCAGCCGCTGAAACGCCTGCGGGTCCCGTTCGGCGTGCGGGCGGAGGAAGCGGGCGGCCGCCTGCCGCAGGTCGGCGACGGCGGCGTCCCGGTCGTCGGCCGGGTGGGCCTGGAGGAAGTCGTAGATCAGGTGGCCGCACCGCACGCCGCGGGCCGCCTTGGCCTCCGGCGTCGGGCCGGCAGCCACGTAGTCGTCGAGCAACCGCCGGCCGACGTCGGGCGACCCGGCCAGCACCCGGTACTGAAACTCAACCGCGATGCCGTCGAACTGCCCCGGCCCGAGCCGCCGCAGCGCCGGCAGCAGCCGCTCGCACGCCGGCAGGTCGTGGTCCCGCAGCGCCTCGCGGGCCAGGAACACGGCGGCCCCGAAGTGCGCCGGGTACTCGGCCGCGATCTGGTCGCGGACCCGGCGGGCGGCGGCCTCGTCGCCCTCCGCCCGGTACAGGCGGGTGAGCAGCATCAGGTCGTCGGCCGACCGGCCGGTGCCCTGCTTGCGGAGTTCTTCCAGCGTGCGGATCGCCTCGCGGCGGCCGGTCAGCGTACTGCCGGGGACCGGCCCGGATCGCTGCGCCGCCAACACCAGCACTCGTACTCGCACGTCGTCGTCGCCCAACTTATCGTTGACCTTGTTCGCGTCCAACAGGGCCAGCGCCCGCTGGAGGGTCGCGGCCGACGGCGCCAGGACGATCTGGGCGGCCAGCGTCCGCCGGGCCCAGGCCCGGTCCTCCGCCGCGGTCGGCGAGGACAGACCGACGATCTGCTCCAGCCACTTGCAGGCCTCGTCCGCCCGGCCGCGCGCCATCGCCAGTTTCGCCAGCAGGGTGAGCGGCCGTGTGTCGTTCGGGTTCAGCGCGGCGGCGCTCTCGTACTCCTTCTGAGCGGCATCCGGCTGGCGGGCCAGCTCCAGCGCCCGGCCGACGACCAGGTGCGCCTCGATCGGCGGCATCTTCTCCCGCACGGCCGCAGCCGCCGCCCCAGTGCTGGCCGCGTCCCGGCGGGCGGCGTGGAACGCGACCAGGGCCAGCCAGCCCTCCGGCGACTGCGGCGCACCCGTCGCGGCCCGGCGGAACGCCTCCTCGGCCGGGCGGTCGAGCTTCAGCCGGGCGAACAGCCGGCCGAGCCACACCTGCTGCACCGCGTCGTTCGGCGGGGCGGCGGCGGCCAGCCGGCCGGCCAGCAGTTCCAGCCCCGCCGCGTCGTACAGCGGCAGGACGGTGACGATCAACGAGCGGTGCCGGTCCGGCCGCAGCCGAGCGGCCAGCGGCAGCTGGTCGCGGAGAATGACAACGGGGGCCGCGCCGGACTTGCCGCGGACGTTGGCGAACACTTCTTCGACGGGTCGATCCGCCAAACCGGCGGCGAACGCGGCCTGGTAGTGCCGCAGGGCTTCCGGGCTGCGGCCGGCGAGTTCGGCCACGCGGCCGCGGAGGAACTCGACGACCGGGTCGTGCGGCCGGCCGCGGCCGGCGGCGATGAGCTGTTCCTCGGCTCGGTTGAGCGCGGCGGCGTCGCCCGGCTTGGCCGGCCACAGGATCTGTTGGGCGTCGAGCAGATGGGCGGTCGCCCCGTCCGGCCCTTCGATCGCCTCCACGTCACGGCGGACGGCGTTGCGGCGGGCGTCGTCTCCAGCCCGCAGGGCGCGGGCGAACAGCGCCGCCCGGGCCGACAGGTCGTCCGGCCGCAGCTGGGCCAGCAGGTCCAGGTGCAGGCCGACGGCGGCGGAATCGCCCAGGGAGCGGAAGGCGGCGATCAGCTCGCGGACGATGCGGGCGCGGTCCTCGGCCCCGAACCGCTCGACGCCGCGGGCCATGTCGGCCAACCCGTCGGCGTAGGCCGGCTCCAGTCGGGCGGCCAGCAGCCGGGTGCGGGCGATCCGCAGGTCGGGCTGGTCGCCGACCAGGGCGTTCGCCTCGGCGAGAACCTTGAGGGCGCTGTCCAGGCCGTTGACCTGCTCGGCCAGCGCGACTCGGGCGACGTGCAGGGCCACCACCGTCGGCTTGGTCCGCAGTAGCGTCTCGACCGCCGGCAGGCTGTCGGCCGCCCGGTAGCGGGCCAGGTCGAGGTAGGCGCGGGCGAGGACTGGGTTCGGGTTGGTCGGGTCCGCCCTCAGGGCGTCGATCGCCTTTTCCAGCGGCGCCCACGCCTTGGCGTCGGACCGGGCCGACTCGGTCAGGGCGCGGGCGGCCTCGGCCACCGCCCGGGACGACACCTCGGCCCGCGGCACCACCGACAGAAACTGGGTGAGCGCCTCGTCCGCCTTGCCGGCCCGGGCCAATGCCCGGGCGTAGTCGAGGCGGACGGTCCCGGCGTTCGGGTCGTCGTCCAGCAGCCGGCGGTAGGCGTCGAGTTCGCCGGCCGCGTCGCCGAGCTGCTCGTAGCACTGGGCCAGGAGCAGGTTCGCCTGCCGGAACAGGGACGGGGTCCGCAGGGCGACCGACCGCAGGCGGTCCAGCACGCCGGCGGCGTCGGCCCAGCGGCCGCGGCGGATCAGCAGCCGGGCCTGGACGTACTGCACCCGGTCGGCCGGGGCGTTCATCTCCGTCAGGTCCCGCAGGGCGTCGTCCAGCGGCGCCACCTGGCCGTCCTGGGCGAGCAGGTCGGCCAGCAGGGTGAGCACGTCGGCGTCCTGCGGGTTGACGGCCCGGGACTCGCGGAGGATGGCGATGGCGCGGTCGGCCCGGCCGTCGTAGAGCAGCTGCGAGGCCAGGCTGCGGGCGAACTGGGGGTTCTTCGGGTACGTCTTGTAGCCGGTTTCGAGCAGTTTGCGGGCGGCGGCGTAGTTGCCGGCCGACTGCTCGACGTCGGCCGCGACGGCCAACACCCGCTGCCGGTCGCGGTCGTTGTCCGGGGGAAACTGGTCGGCCAGGCGGACGGCCTCGACGGCCTCCTTGACCCGGCCGGCCAGGCGGAGGAACTCGGCCCGGGCGGCGTGGGCCATGCCGCTCTGCGGGTTGGCCCGGGCCGCGTCCTCGACCGTCGCCAGCGCCTTGTCCAGCTGCTTGAAGTGGCGGTGCAGGACGGCCGCGTGGTTGATGTAGGCCGACACCCGCTTCGGGTCGGCCCGGACCGCCTTCTGGTAGAAGCCGACCGCCTCGTCGTACTTGCCGATGGCCTGGAGACAGTAG
>DASXAN010000261.1:0-2586 GCA_036406755.1 Gemmataceae bacterium | reverse complement strand
TCGTCGAGGACGTAGAGCGTCCGCCCCGTCGAACGGCGGCACAGCTCGCGGGCCAGCTTGATCCGTTGCGCCTCGCCACCCGACAACGTCGGCGACGGCTGGCCGAGCTTCAGGTAATCCAGCCCGACGTCGTGCAGCGTCTGGAGCATGCCGCGGACCTTCGGCACATTCTCGAACAGGTCCAGCGCTTCCTGAACGTCCATCTCCAGCACGTCGTGGATCGATTTGCCGCGGTAGCGGACTTGGAGCGTCTCCCGGTTGAACCGCCGGCCTTCGCACACGGGGCACGTCACCCACACGTCGGCGAGGAAGTCCATCTCCAGCCGGGTCGAGCCGTTGCCCTCGCACGCCTCACACCGGCCGCCGGGGCGGTTAAAGCTGAACCGCGACGGCGTGTAGCCGCGGACCTTTGCCTCGCTGACGCTGGCGAACAGGGTGCGGATTTCGTCGAACACCTTGATGTAGGTGGCCGGGTTGGACCGCGGCGTGCGGCCGATCGGCGACTGGTCGATGTCGATGACCTTGTCGATCCGCTCGACGCCCTCGACGTGGTCACAGAGGGCTGCGGCCGGCGTCTCCGCCTCGGCGGGAGTGTCGTCGTTTTCCGAGTCGGCGTCACCGTTGCCCGCGCGAGCCAACTTCTCCCGGAGCGTGCCGAGCAGCACGTCGTTGACGAGCGAGCTTTTCCCCGACCCGCTCACCCCCGTGACGCAGACGAACTGGCCTAGCGGAATGTCAACGGTGAGGTTTTTCAGGTTGTGGTGCCGCGCGCCGACGACGGTCAGGTTCTGGCCCGTTCGGGGCCGCCGCTTTTCGGGGACGGCGATCCGCTTCCGACCGGAGAGGTACTGGCCGGTCAGGCTCCGGGGGTGGGCGAGAATCTCGGGGTACCCGCCCGCCGCCACGACCTCGCCGCCGCGGACGCCGGGTCCTGGGCCGAAGTCCACGACGTAGTCCGCCGACCGCATCGTTTCCTCGTCGTGCTCGACGACGAGGACGGTGTTCCCCATGTCCCGCAGCCGCTCGAGCGACCGCAGCAGGCGGTCATTGTCCCGCGGGTGCAGGCCGATCGATGGCTCGTCCAGGATGTACAACACGCCGACCAGACCGCAGCCGATCTGCCCGGCGAGACGGATGCGCTGGGCCTCGCCGCCGGAGAGCGTCGGGGCAGGGCGGTCGAGCGTCAGGTAGTGCAGGCCGACGTTGAGTAGGAACGTCAGCCGGCCGCGGATTTCCTTGAGCAGCTCGGCGGCGATCGTTCGCTGCACCGGCTCAAGACCTTGCTCCAGCGGCCCGCCCTCGGCGCACCACTCGCCGAGTTCGCCGACGGGCCGGGCGCACGTCTCGACGAGCGTCCGACCGGCCACGCGGACGGCCCGGGCCTGCGGGTTGAGCCGCTGGCCCTTGCAGGCCGGGCAGCGGATCGCCCGCATGTACTTTTCCAGCTGCAACCGCCGCGGCCCGGCCGCCGTCTTCTTGAAGCTCGCCAGCAACTGCGGGACGATCCCCTCCCACGTCCCGCCGTGCCGCCAGACGCCGCCCCCCCGCTGCTTCCACTCGAACAGGATGTGCCGGTCGCCAGCTCCGTTCAGCAGAATGTCACGGTGTTCGGCGGGCAGCGTCTTCCACGGCGTCTTGAGGTCGATCTCGAACTCCTTGGCGACGCCCTCGAAGATGTGCTTCCGCCACCGGCCCATGCCGCGAATCGGGCCGACGAGCGGGATCGCCCCCTCGTACATGCTTAGTGACGGGTCGGGGATGAGCAGGTCGGGGTCGAACGTGAACTTGGTGCCGAGGCCGTCGCACTCCGGGCACATGCCCTGCGGGCTGTTGAAGGAGAACAGCTGCGGCGTCGGCTCCTCGTACGAGCGGCTGCAGTGCAGACACGCATAATGCGCTGACAGGAGCATGTCCTCAGAGCCCAGGGGCGGCGTCCCCTGGGTCAGCTCCGCCGCGACGATCACCGTCCCGTTCGCCAGCCCTAGCGCCTGTTCGACCGCCTCCGCCAGTCGCGGCCTGACCTTCGGCTCGTTCGCCAGCCGGTCGATGACCACGGCGATGTCGTGCTTCATCCGGCGGTCGAGCTTCAGGTCGTCGGTCAGCCGGACCACCTGCCCGTCGACGCGGGCGCGGACGAACCCCCGCTTGAGCATGTCGGCGAACAGGTCCTTGTACTCGCCCTTCTGACCGCGGACGACCGGGGCCAGGACCAGGAACCGCGTCCCCTCCGGCAGCGCCAGGATGCGGGCGATGATCTGCTCCCGTGTCTGTGCGGTGATCGGCCGGCCGCAGTTGGGGCAGGGCCCCTGGCCGACCCGCGCGTACAGCACGCGGAGGAAGTCGTAGATCTCCGTGATGGTGCCGACGGTCGAGCGGGGGTTCCGGCCCGCCGTCTTCTGCTGGATCGAGATCGAGGGCGACAAGCCGGCCAGCAGGTCCACGTCAGGCTTGGGTAACTGGCCGAGGAACTGGCGGGCATAGCTGGAGAGCGATTCGACGTACCGCCGCTGCCCCTCGGCGTACAGGGTGTCGAACGCCAGGGAACTCTTCCCGGACCCGCTCACGCCGGTGAAGACGATCAGGGCA
>DASXAN010000260.1:0-2026 GCA_036406755.1 Gemmataceae bacterium | reverse complement strand
GCCCCGTCGCCGAACAGGAAGTTGCTCCCGCCGGAGTGCAGACTCCAGAAGTGGAACTGGTCGCACGGGTTCAGGATCGTCCCGGACCCGTAGCTGTACGGGCCGGTCGGGCAGGCGCTCATCTCCGGGATGCCGTTGGTCTTGATGTTCAGCTCCGCCATGCCGAGGCTGACGTCGCACGACCCGGAGTTGTGCAGCGGGCTGTAGTTGTAGTCCCACTGCCCGGCCCCGGCGTACCACCAGCCGAACACCAGGTCCCAGCTCGGCGGCCGCTCGCCGACCATCGCCGTGTTGCTCGTCCCGTCCGTCACGTCCAGGAGCTTCGTGTGCGAGTTCCAGTGCATCATGCCGCGGAACGGGCTGTTCCCGATGTCCCGCAGGTTTCGGCCGTTCACCGCCAGGTAGGCGGTGAACGCCACCGTCAGCCCGTCCGCATAGGCGGCCTTGTACTCGCGGTCGTCGGACGGGCACTTGTAGATGTTCATGACCGTGGCCAATCCGGTGTGCGGCGGGCTGACGAACGGGTCCTGCCCCGACGGCGGCCCGGTCATCGGCGGCGGCGGCTGGCTCCCGTAGGCCTTCACCATGTTGTCGTACATGGCCTTCTGCTCGACGTACGGCAGGATCCGCGTCATCCAGCTGGTCCACTGGTAATCGGTCATCGACGGCGGCGAGGTCCTGTAATTGACGTACGTGTAGTGCGTGGGGTCACCCGGGATCGGGTACGACTCGGTGATGGCCGCCGGCAGTTCGCCCTTCACGTCGTGGTGGTTGTGCAGGGCCAGGCCGATCTGCTTGAGGTTGTTGACGCAGTACATCCGCTCGGCTGTGGACCGGACCTTCTGGACGGCCGGCAGCAGCAGGCCGATCAGGATGGCGATTATGGCGATGACGACGAGCAGCTCGATCAGGGAGAAGGCGCGGCGGGTCATGGGCCAGCCTCCGAGGGGGGTAAGTCGGTCTGCGGCGAGTGCGAGTCGGGCCAAATCCGGTTTGAGGCTAACATAGTCGTCACGTCCGGGCAACGACTTTTTTCCCGTGAACCGGTAGGATGGCGGCATGACCGCCGGACGACCCGCAGGCGGGTATCCCCTTATCAGCCCCGCCGAGCCGGACGAACTGACCGCCGCGCTGCGGCTGGCGTTCCGGCACTTCGACCCGGAGACCCGGCTGGCCCGGGTGGCCGGCGGGCTGGAGCTGATCGACCGCGGCGAGCTGGACCCGGCCGGCGTGCTGGTCGCCCGGGCCGGGGGCCGGCTCGTCGGGGCGATGGTCGTCGCCCCGGTGCCGGGGGCGGGGGCGGCCGTCTGGCCGCCGCAGGTCGAGCCGGACGCCCCGGCCGCGGACGTCCTCGCCGGCGAGCTGGTCGCCCGGGCGGCCGACTGGCTGCGGGGCCGGGGGGTCAAGCTGGCGCAGGCGCTCCTGGCTCCGGAGGACGCGGCCCTGGCCGGCCCCCTGCTGTGCGGCGGGTTCCGCCACGTCACGTCGCTGTGGTACCTGCGGCACGACCTGGAGATGCCGGCCGGCTTGCTCGGCGAGCCGGAGCGGCTGACGTACACGACGCTGGCGGCCGCCGGCGAGGCGACGTTCGCGGCCGTGCTCGCCCGCACCTACGAGGGCACCCACGACTGCCCGGAGATCAGCGACGCCCGGTCGCCGGCGGAGGCGCTGGCCGGCCACCAGGCCGGCGGGTTCGACCCGGAGCGGTGGTGGTTGGCGTCGGCGGGCGGTGAGCCGGCCGGGCTGCTGCTTTTGAACCCGTCGCCGGACGGGGACGGGTGGGAGGTGGCGTACGTCGGCGTGGTGCCGGAACACCGGCGGCGGGGGTATGGGCGGGAGCTGGTGGTCAAGGGGCTGGTGGAGGCGAAGGCGGCCGGGCAGCCGGGTGTGACGCTGGCGGTGGACGCCCGCAACCGGCCGGCCCGGGAGCTGTACCGTCGGCTCGGGTTCGAGGCCGCCGAGTCGCGGGAGGTGCTGCTGGCCGTCTGGGCCGGCTAGAGTGGTTTTCATTGGCCTGTAGCCGCGG
>DASXAN010000259.1:0-2336 GCA_036406755.1 Gemmataceae bacterium | reverse complement strand
GAAGACCGTTTTCGGGCGCTCGCCCAAAACGGTCTTCTTGACCGGAATTCATGTATGATCTGAAATCTGACGCGATTTCGTCATAGATCGGCGGCGGCAACACATCAGTCCAGCGGCGGCGCTCGTCAGCAGGACGAACGCCGGCTCCGGCACCGGGTTCGGGGTGAAGTTCAGCAGTACGGTCCCGGCACCGTTGTTCACGACCTGGAAGATCCCACCATTCAAGTTGCCGAAGTCCGTGCCCGAGACAGTGCCAAGCGTCGGCTGGCCGACGACCGTGGGGGCGGTGGCGATCTTCCAGCTGTACGGCTGGGCGCTGTCGAACCCGGTCGAGGGCAGGCTGGTCAGGTTCAGCGTCGAGCCGGTGAAATCGAGCGTGCCGGCCGTCACGGCGATGGCGTCGTGGTTGGTCTGCGGTCCGGCTGGGGTGCTGCCGCCGGTGAAGGACGGGTCCGGCGTGCCGGCGGTGGCCAGCTCCCAGGCGTACGTGCCGTTGAGTGTCAGCCCGTTGTTGAACGTCAATGTGCCGGCGCTGGCCCCCGGGGCGACGGTGCCGCCAGCGGCGACGGTGGACGCGCCGGCGATCGTCCCGAACCCGCCGACGGTGCCTCCCGACGCGACCGATACGGCACCGGCCACCGACCCGGGGCCGCCGGCGACCGCCCCGACCAGGAGCGTGCCGCCCGTGACGGTCACCGGGCCGAAGCCGGTGGCGGACCCGGTCGCATTCCCGGCCACCAGGGTGCCGGCGCTGACCGTGGCGCCGCCGGTGTAGGTGTTGGCGTTCGTCAGCACCCAGGTTCCCGCCCCGGACTTGGTCACCGCCGTGGTGATGGCCGTGTTCACGATCGTGGCCACGTCGGTGATCTTGGGGTTGAACGTGTTCGCCGCGGTGCTCGTCCCGCCGAAGGTGATCGACGCGGCGATCGCGTTGTTGTTCAGCGCGGCGGTACTGGCGAACGCCAAGCTACCGGTGTTGCTGAACGTCAAAGCGCCGGTGCCCGATGCGCTGATCGTCACCACGCCGCTGTTGCCAACGGTGAACAGCCGGTCGGTCGAATCCCCCGTGCCGGTATAGGTCAGGTTGCCGTTGGCGATGTACAGGTTGGCGGCCGCGTTGCTCGATGTGCCGATCGAACTCGCCGTGCCGCCGTCGCTCAGCTTGTTCACCGACAGGGTGCCGCCGAGGATGTAGGTCGCCCCGGAATAGTCGTTGGCCGGGTTGGTCAGGGTCAGACTGCCGCCGCCCGTCTTGGTCAGGCCGATGGCGCCGGTCACCTTCGAGCCGACCGTCATCGACGCGCCGGCCGTGTTGTTCCGCTGGTTGAAGATCAGGTCCTGGCCGTTGCCGGACGTCAGGTTTCCCAGGCCGCCGGTGTCCCAGTTGATGGGGAACGCGCCGACCGTCGAGGTCACCAGGACGCCGCCGGTGGCGACGGTCAGCGTGTCGCCCGCGGCGGCCGGGGTGATCGTGTAGCCGGCCGCCGTCCCGGCCGAATTGAACCGCAGCGAGTTGATGGTCATGGTGGGCGACGCCGGCTGGATCGTGACCTCGGGCTGGGCATCCTGGTCGCCGTTGGTCGTGAACGTGGTGTCGAACGTGGCGAGCCCGCTGATCGCGCCGGCGGTCGGCCCGGTGCCGCTGACGGCCCACGTGTTGTTGCCGACCGTCGCGTACCCGCCGAGGATCGTCTGCTGCCCGCCTGTGAACAGGGCATTGGCAGTCGTTGTGTTCACCGCGCTGCCGGCCGAGGCGGGCAACGTGCCAAAATCTAACCGGGTGCCGGGGTTGCGTGTGATGGCTCCGAGATTCAGGACAACGGCTCCGGTCGTCACGTTGGCATATGCGAAGGCCGAGTTCCCGGGCGTCAGCAGCAGACCGTTCACCGTCTGTGTGGATATGACGCCGGCCGTGTTCTTGGCCGTCACCTGCAGCGTGCCGCCGCCCAGGACCAGGCGGGACGTCGTCGGAAGCACGGTCGCCGGGGCGGTGTTGGCCGTGTTAAAGTTGGCCGTAATCTGCCCGGCCAGGATGGTCGTATCGCCGGTGTAGGCACAGGCGCCGGCCAGAGTTTGGGTCCCGCCGACGACGGTCAAAGCGAGCGGGCCGCCCGCCTCCTTCAGACCGGCAGTGCCGGTCGTCAGGGCCGCGCCCATGTTCGTGGACCCGTTGGCGATCGTGAGCGTCGAGAGTGTCGAGCCGCTGTTTTGGATGAAGAAACTGCCGGTCGTCACCGTGGAGGACACCGTGGCGACCCGCTGGTTGAAGCCCTTCAGGTCGTAGATTTCGTTTGCACCCGTGGTGGCGAGCGACTGGAGCAGGGTCCCGATCGGCA
>DASXAN010000258.1:0-2346 GCA_036406755.1 Gemmataceae bacterium | reverse complement strand
TTGCCCCTGGCGGCGTGATGCGGCGGCTTGGCCGCGAGCGGATCGCCGCCGGCAACCGGCTCCCGCGCTTCGGCCAGCAGGTGCGCCAGGGCTAGCGACCCCAGGGCGCCGGCGTAATGACCGAGGAACGCGCGGCGGTTGACGGCGAAGTCGTTGCGCGACGGCATGGGGAGCCTCAGTCCATGTACAGGAACGCGTTGCCGGCAAAGATCATCTGGCACAGGTCGGTCCAGGCCCGTTTATCGGCGTGCTCGTCCTTCGCATAGACCTCGCGCTGCTTCGCCAGGAACCTCTCACACGCCTCCCGCTCGTCGTCGAACGGCAGCCGGCCGCAGGCCAGCCGGAATGCAAGGCCGATCCGCGCCGGCCCGTCGTCGCCGGCCTGCCGCGCCAGCCGCTCCGCGAACGCCCGCCCGCGGGCCCGCACGAATTCCGAATTCAGCAGCGCCAGCGACTGGATCGGCACCGTCGACGGCGCCCGCTTGCCACAGGTCGTGACGATCGACGGCGCGTCGAACAGTTGCAGAAAGGTCACGACCTGCGTCCGCCGCTGCTGGAGATAAATCGACCGCCGCAGCGCGCCGTCGGCGGTCGCGGCGACCTCGACCGTCCCCTCGGCGGTCCGCGTACTCGGGACGTACGGCCCGCCGCCGCGGCGGTCGAGCTCGCCGGAAACGTGGGGCATCCCGTCGCGGATCGCTTCCGCGTCGAGCCGGCGGAGCGGATAGCGGGCCAGCAACCGGTCGTCCGGATCGATCGCGTCGAGCCCCGGCCGGGCCGCACTGCTCTGCCGGTACACAGCCGACGTCAGGATCAGCCGGTGCATCGCCTTGACGCTCCAGCCGGAGGCGACGAACTCCGACGCAAGATAGTCGAGCAGTTGCGGGTGTGACGGCCTGGCCCCGGAGGCGCCGAGGTTGTCGACGGTGGCGACAATGCCGGTCCCGAAGTGGTGTTGCCAGATGCGGTTCGCCATCACCCGCGCGAACAGCGGGTTCTCCGGCGACGTGACCCATTTCGCGAACGCCGTCCGCCGGCCGGTGGAGACGCGTCCGGCCGGCCGCGGGCCGACGGCAAACGTGTTTGTCGGTGTGCTGAGTGCGGCGATGACGCCGGGCGGGGCCTCCGCACCGGGCTGGCCGTGCTGGCCGCGCTTGAGCAGGTGGTGGGCGGGCGGGTTCGGGTCGGTCTCGACGACGGCCGCGATCCGCTCCGGCGGCGGCGGCCGGTCCTTCTCCCGCTCCGCGATGGTCTTGTTCACCCGGTCCCGCAGCGCGGCGTATTCGGGAAACCGCTTCGCCAGGGCGTCGTCCGTAATCTCGATGACTTTGGCATTCTTCTTCAGCAACGCCGCCTGGGCGGGCGTCCGCTTGTCCTTCGCCGTCTTGATCGCGTCCAGAAGGGCCGTCCGCGTCGGCGCATCGAAGTCGCGCAGCCGCTCGTCGAGGTATTGCTCGCGGAGCGGCTCGGCGAACGCCGCCAACCCGTCCCGCGCCGCCTTCACCTGCCGGTCGATTTGCCGAGTCTTCCGCTGCAACCGAGCCAGTTCCGACGCCATGCCGACCGCGACGGTGCGATCGTTCGGCCTGGCCCACCGGTCGGGATTGTAAACCGGGAACAGGATCGCCTGCAGGCCGTAGTATTCGTCCTGGCCGATCGGCTCGAACTTGTGGTCGTGGCAGCGGGCGCACTGCACCGTCAGTCCGAGCAGACAGTTCATGGCGTTCTGGACGTTACCCTCGAGCACGGACAACCGGTCGGTGCGCACCTCGTCCGGGTTGCCGTCGCTCTCGCCGGTGCCGTCCGGGGCGTTCCGCAGGAAGTGGGTGGCGACGAGCGGTTCGACCATGGCCGGGGTGACGTCGCCGTCGGGCGTGTAGCCGGCCAACTCGTCGCCGGCGAGCTGCTCGCAGACGAACCGGTCGTACGGCTTGTCGGCGTTGAACGATCGGACGACGTAATCGCGGTATTTCCAGGCGAGCGGCCGGTCGGAATCGGCGTTGAAGTAGCCGTTGGAATCCGCGTAGCCGGCGGCGTCGAGCCAGAGTTTTCCCATCCGCTCGCCGTAAGCCGGGGCGGCGAGATAGCGGTCCACCATCCGTTCGTAGGCGTCGGGGGCCGGGTCGGCGAGGAAGGCGTCAATGTCGGCGATCGTCGGCGGCAGGCCGGTCAGGTCCAGGCAGACGCGGCGGATGAGCGTCGCCCGGTCGGCCTCCGGGTTTGTCGCGAGGTGCTTCGCTTCAAGGGCCGCGAGGATGAATCGGTCCACGGCCGTGCGGGCGGGACCGCGGACTTCGGGGATCGCAGGCCGCACGACAGGCGTGAATGCGTGGTGACGCTCAGCCG
>DASXAN010000257.1:0-8298 GCA_036406755.1 Gemmataceae bacterium | reverse complement strand
TTCGACAACTGCGTGAAAAGATTGCCCGACGCCCCGTAGGTCGGCTTGACCACGATCCCGGGGTTGCGGGCCTGGAACGCCGCCGCCAATTCGTCGAAGGCGAATTTCAGGTCGGCGGCGGCGGCGACCCGCACCTCCCGCGGCTCGCCCGGGCTCCCGCCCCCGCCGGCGCACCCCGCCATCAGCCCGGCGGCGATGGCCGTCATCAGTCTCGCCAGCGTGACGCGCCGCACGGCGGCCTCCTCTCACCGGACGGTCCACGCCTCGCCGGCTGCGGTCGTGTCACACCCCGGCAGGTCGCCCGCCAGCCGCCGGTAGTTGGCCGAGCGGACTACCCGTACCAGGGCCGCGATGCGGGGGTCGGCGTCCGCATCGGCCGGGTAACAGAGGTCGAACTGCTCGCGCCGGACGGTGAAGACCCGCAGCCCCGCCTCCTCGCCAGCGAGCCGGTGGCAAACGCCGGCGTCGGCCCACCCGCACCGCACCGCCTCGGCCACGCCCCGGTGGTCGTGGGCGACCCGCCGCGGCGGCCGGCCGTGCGGCCGCAGCTCGTCCAGGCACTGGCGGGCCGCCGACCCCGGCTCCCGGCCCACCCACCGCAGGTCGGCCCGGACCGCCTCCCGCACCGAGGACACGCCGGCGGCGGCGGCGACGGCCAGCCCCTCGTCCCAACGGGCGACCCGCAGCAGGCGGTGGCCGCCGCCGACGGCTTCCCGCACCGCCCGCTCGTTGCCCGCCGACGTGCCCCCGGTGGCGAAGTGAACGCCGGCGACGTGGACCAGCCCCCGGCCGAGCAGGGCCAGCGCCTGTCGGCCGGACCGGGGCAGGGCCAGCAGGCGGTAGCCGCTCGCTCGGGCGTACTCGGCGGCGAGCAGGCCGGCGGCCGGGTCGCACGACGCCAGGACGAGCGTAGCGGCCGGGTCGGCGTCGGCGGCCGGGAAGGCGGCCCCGGCCCGGAAGACGCCGTCGTGGGCCGAGACGCCGGCCGCCGTCGCCTCCGCGGGGTAGCGGAGCGTGCGGCCGCGGACCTCGGCGAGCCAGTACCGGCACGGCGACTGCGCCGGCGGCCAGGCCCACTCGTGTTCCGCCCGCCCGCCGGTCCCCGAGCCGAACAGTGCTTCGACTTGGCAGTCGAACGCGGCGGCGAGCGCCAGGGCGGTGCTCACCGACGGGACCAGCCGGTCGGTTTCGATCGCGCTGACGCCGGCCCGGGACAGGCCGGCCCGCCGAGCCAGGTCGGCCTGGGACCAGCCCCGGCCCTGCCGGCACTCCCGCACGCGGTTTCCAGCGCTGGATGGCGTTGCCATGATCGTGGCATATTACGACACGATCGTGGCGCTCGCCAGATGGATTCGAGGATTCCTGGTGCGTCGGGCCATACGGCGAAACGGTCCGAGCCCGAGCGCCAGCGAGGCATCCTCGCTGGCGCTCGGGCTCGGACGGGGTCGAGGTGAACGTGCTTACGACCGGCGGGCCGTCCGCCGCCGGCGGGACCAGCCGACGGCCCCGGCGAGGCCGGCCCCGGCCAGCGCCAGGGTGCCCGGCTCCGGCACGACCGTCAGGCCCCAGATCGGCAGCGTGCCGTTCGGCCCGATCTGGCCCAGGTCGGTCGCCGTCCCGGTCGCCAGGTCGACGGAGAACAGGTGCGACGGCGCCCCGGCGGCCGGCTCGATGGCCGCGTAGGCGCTCCCGGTGAAGGGGTCAATCTCGAACGCGACCGGGCTATTGATCGGGATGGCGAAGCTCAGGTTGAGCGGGCCGACGGTGTGCAGCTGGCCGCCGTCGGCGGAGGTCGCGCTGCCCGGCGTGCCGACCACGACCAGGGTGCCCGTGCCGCGGGCGTCGATGCCGTACAGGGTGGTGGCGGCCGCCCCCGGGACGTGGTTGGCGTAGGACACGGACGACACCTTGGGCGTCACCCCGGCGTTCGGATCACCGGCGGCGTAGGCCAGGCTGTTGTCCGAGCTGATGATCCCGGTCGTCGGGTTGAACCGCTGGTTGCCGCCCTGGTCCGACGTCAGCCGGATGGTGTCCCGTACCGGGTCGAAGTTGAACCCGGCGGACGAGGCGGGGTAGAACGGGTTGCCGACGCCGGTCGCGGTTCCGGCGGCGTCGATCGTGTACACCCGTTGCTCGAACCCGGACCGCCACCCGAGGCCATAGAGCTGGCCGGTGCTCGGCCGGTAGTCGATGCCGGAGATGATGAACTGCTGGCCGTTGGGATTACCCGTCGCCGGCGTGCCAACGTCGGCCCCGGTCACCACGACCGAGCTGAGTAGCGTCCCCGGGTTGCTCGTGTCGAACGTCACGAGGAAGCTCGGGTACGGGGAGTTGTTGGCCGTGGACGTGGCGGTGAGGATTCCCGCCGGGGCCGGAACGGTTGCCGTCAGAAGGGTGAGGGCCGCCAACAGCCGCAGTCGGGACCGTGTCATTCAGAACCTCCGCCAGGGCGACGGCCGGAGCGGGATCCGGCCGGCCGAAGGTGTGGCTTCGCGTGAGTGTTTCCACCATAGGTCACAGAATTGGGCCCGCCAAGGGAAGCCGGCGGCCCCCGGCGCGCCGCGGCGGGCGGGGTTGAACGGTCGCGCAGGCCGGCCGTACAACAAGGGAGACACTCGACCCCGAGGCCGCCGCCATGTCCGGCGTCTGGACCTGCCCCCGCAACCACCGCTGGTCCGTGCCGGCCGGCGCCGACACCCTAGACCTGCCCCCGACCTGCCCGGAGTGCGGCGGCCGCGGCCGGCCGGCGGACGCCGCCGCGACCCTGCCGCCGGCCGAGGAGCCGGTCCCGCCAGTCGCGGACGTCCGCGTGCCGGGCTACGAGCTGCTCGCCGAGATCGGCCGCGGGGCGATGGGCGTCGTCTACCGGGCGCGGGAGGAGAGGCTGAACCGGCCGGTGGCGCTGAAGATGATCCTGGCCGGCGGCCACGCCAGTCCGACCGACCGGGCCCGGTTCAAGCGGGAGGCCGAGGCCGCGGCTGCCCTGCGGCACCCGAACATCGTGCAGGTCTACGCCGTCGGCGAGGCGGGCGGGCTGCCGTTCTCCGCCCAGGAGTTTATCCCGGGCGGGACGCTGGCCGACCACGCCGGCGGCAAACCGCTCCCGCCGCGGCGGGCGGCGGAGCTGGTCGCGGCCGTGGCCCGGGCCGTCCACGCCGCCCACGCCGCCGGCGTCGTCCACCGCGACCTGAAGCCGGCCAACGTCCTACTCGACGCCGACGGCATGCCGAAGGTGGCCGACTTCGGCCTGGCGAAGATGGTCGGCAGCGATACCGGGCCGACGGCGGCCGGCGCCGTGCTGGGGACGCCGGCGTACATGGCCCCGGAGCAGGCCGAGGACGGCAAGGCGGTCGGCCCGGCCGCCGACGTGTACGGCCTCGGGGCCATCCTCTACGAGCTGCTCACCGGCCGGCCGCCGTTCCGGGCGGCGACGCCACTCGACACGCTGTTCCAGGTCGTCTCGACCGAGCCACCCCGGCCGCGGGCCGTGAACCCGGCAGTGCCGCGGGACCTGGAGACGGTGGCGCTGAAATGCCTGCGGAAGGCGCCGGACAGGCGGTACGCGACGGCCGCCGACCTGGCCGCCGACCTCGACCGCTGGCTGGCCGGGGAGCCGGTGTCGGCCCGCCCGCCGGGCCGGGGCGAGCGGCTCGTCCGCGGGGCGAAGCGGCACCGCGTCTGGCTGATCGCGGCCGCGTCGGCGGCGGTGACGCTGCTGCTGGCCGTCGCGCTGCTGCGGCCGGACCGCCCGGCGCCGCCCGTCGCGGCACAGCCGCCCCCGCCGCGGCCGGTCACGCAGCCCGCGGGGCGGCCGGGCGAATTCCGGCCGGAAGTGGTCGCGCGGGTGAAGAAATCGGCGGTGCAAATCCGGGCGACCATCGAAGGGGCCCGTGCCTACGGGTCGGGCTGGTGCGCCGAGGGGCGCGGCGACGAAGCGTTCATCGTCACCAACGCGCACGTCGTCGGCATGCGCGAGCCGACCAAGCCGGCCCCGGAGAAGATCGAGGTCATCGTCAATTCCGGTACGGCTCAGGAGCGGCTGTTCGACGGGAAACTCCTGGCCGTGGACCGCGAGGAAGATCTGGCAGTCCTTCGCATCAAAGGTGAGCAGCTACCGCCGCCGCTGCCGGTCGTGCCGTCGGCCGAACTTCAGGAGTCGCAGAAGTTGCTCGTCCTCGGCTTCCCGACCGGTCGACTCCTCAGCCGCCGAACCATCCGCACCGACCTCACGGCGCGGCCGACGACGGTTGCCGGCCGCGTTTACAACAAGGTCGGGTGGGTCAGGTACATTCAGGTGGAGGGCGGGGCCGACCCCGGCAGCGCCGGCGGGCCGGCCGTGGACGCGAACGGGAACGTCCGGGCCACCCGCCTCACCGCCGCGCCCGGGGCGAACATGCAATTCATCATCCCCGGCGAGTCCGTCACCGCCCTGCTCGCCGGCCGGGTGCAGCAGGTCATCCCGGGGCAGGCGGTCCGGTCCGCGGGCGGGGCCAAGCAGCCGCTCACCGTCCTGGTCGCCGACCCGCTCCGGCGGCTGCGGCGGGTGACGGCCGACGTCTGGGCCGGCACGCCGGGCAGGCCTCGCCTCGGCGGTGCTCGTCGGCCGGCGCTGCGGGACGGCGACGGCCCGGCCGTCACCGTCGCTTTCGACTACGACCCAGACCGGTCGGTGCAGTTGGGCGAGGGCCAGGTGGCTCGCGGGGAGCTGCCCCTTCCGCCGTTGGCGGACGGCCAGGTCTATTGGTTCCGGCCGCTTTACGTCGCCGAAGGCGGCCGGGAGCGGTGGGGCGAAGCGGTCCCCCTCGAAATGGGTCGGTTCCCCGCGGACGTCAGGCCGGCCCACCTGGCCGTGACCTACAAGGCCGCCGCGGGGCCACGGGATGCCCGCCGCGTCGAGCTGGACAGTCGCCAATACTACGGCATCTCGAACGAGTTCATCGGCCTGAGTCTCAACCAAGACCAGGACGTGCGCCTCCGGCTGGAGGAGCAAACCGCCGCGGTCGAGGCCAACGGCGACGCCAGGGTCCGGGTCCAGTACAGGGACTTGCATTTGGCGGATGCCGACGACGACCGCATGATCCGCGATCGGTTCAAGGGGGCGCTCGAGTCGGCCAGGGACGTGCGCGTCAACGTGACCGTTACCAAGGACGGCCGCCTGCGCTCGGCCGACGCCGACTTTACCAACGTCCCCCCGCCGGCCAGGCCGTTCCTTCGAACCGTTACCGATACGGCGCACCAAGCCCTGACGAGTCTAGCGCTGCCGCTACCGGGCAAGGACGTTCAGCCCGGCGAAACCTGGTCCTTTGAGACTCGGTACACGTTGAACGTCAACCGTACCCCGAAGAACGTCCTGGTTCGTATGACGGCGAAGTACGTCGGCCGGCGGACCCGCGACGGCCGCGACGAGGCCGTCATCGAACTGACCGGCCACGCCGTACCCGCCCCGGACGCGCCGGGAAACGAACCGGCCGCGGGCGGCGAAGATCGGGGCTTGACCCGTGGCGAGGCCCTCGTTGACCTGGCGACCGGATACGTCACCCTCGCCCACAGTCAAACCGACCTGGACTTCGCCGTGCCGGTGCCGCTCGATCTTGAGGGCCTGAAGGCCACGGTGAACCTTCGGCCGGGCGTATTCCTCGACCTGCTCCTCCGCCGCAGCCTGACCCCGAACGATCCGAGGGCGGTGGACCTCGCCACCGTGCTACCGAATCAGCGGACGATCATCAATCCGTCCGTCGGGGCCGGGCCGCCGGCGGGCGAGTAAGGGGCCGCCCGATTGACGGTGCCGGCGCCGGGCGGCGGGGTTGAACGGTCGTGCGGGCCCGCCGTACAACAAAGGGGATACCCCCACCCCGAGGCGGCCGCGATGTCCGGCGTCTGGACCTGTCCCCGCAATCACCGCTGGCGGCCGTCGGCCACCGACTCGACCACCCTCGACGCCGTCCAGCCGTGCCCCGTCTGCGGCGAGCCGGGCACCCTGGCCGACGCCGGCTCCGCCGACACCCCCGCGGACGACGTGACCCTGTCCCGCGGATACGCCCCCCGGCCGGTGCCGGCGGCGGAGGTCCACATCCCGGGGTACGCCGTCACCGCCGAGATTGGCCGGGGGGCCATGGGCGTCGTCTACCGGGCCACGGAGACGGCCCTGAACCGGCCGGTCGCCTTGAAGATGATCCTGGCCGGGGCTCACGCCGGCGGCCGGGACGTGGCCCGGTTCCGCCGCGAGGTCGGGGCGGTCGCCGCCCTGCGGCACCCAAACATCGTGCAGATCTATGCCCTCGGCGAGGCCGGCGGGTTGCCGTTCTGCGCGCTGGAGCTGGTCGAGGGCGGGACGCTGGCCGAGCGGCTGAAGAAACAGGGGCCGCTCGACCCGCGGGTCGCCGCCCGGCTGGTCGCCGACCTGGCCCGGGCCGTCCACTTCGCCCACGAGCGCGGGATTGTTCATCGCGACTTGAAGCCGGCCAACGTGCTGCTCGACGGCGACGGCCGACCAAAGATCGCCGACTTCGGCCTGGCCAAGCTCGGCGGCGACTCCAGCCTGACCGGGTCGGCCGCGGTGCTCGGCACGCCGGCGTACATGGCCCCGGAGCAGGCCGGGGACGGCAAGGCGGTCGGCCCGGCGGCGGACGTGCACGGGCTGGGGGCAATCCTGTACGAACTCTTGACCGGCCGGCCGCCGTTCAAGGCCGGGTCCGCCCTGGAGACGCTCCAGCAGGTGCTGCACGACGACGCCGCCCCCGTCCGCCGCGCCCGCCCGGACGTGCCGAAGGACCTGGAGACGATCACACTCAAGTGCTTGGAGAAGGACCCGGGCCGGCGGTACGCCTCGGCGGCGGCACTCGCCGACGACCTGGAACGGTTCCTGGCCGGCGAGCCGGTGACGGCCCGGCCGCTCGGCGGGGCCGCTCGGGCGGTGCGGTGGGCCGGGCGGCACCGGCCGGCCCTGGTCGGGGCGGCGGCGGCGACGGCCGTCACGCTGCTGGTCGTCAGCCTGTGGCCGGAGCCGGCCGGCGACGCCGGCCACCCGCACGCCGGCACCGGCCGCGAAACGGCCACCACTGGGGCCGCGGAGGACGCCGAGTTGGTCGTCCGCGTCGGCGACCGGACCGGCCCGGGGTCACTGTACTTCGAGCGGGGCGTGGTCCTGACCAGCACCGACCTACTGGGCATGGCGGCCAAGGACAGCCCGCCGCCCGCCAGGGTCGAGGTCGTCTACCACCCCGGCCGGCCGGACGAGCGGACGTACCCGGCCGAGGTAGTCAGCGCCGAGCCGGCGGTGAAGGTGGCGGTGCTGCGGCTGAAGGGCGACCGCCTGCCTGACCCGCCGCCGCAGCCGGGTGTCGCCGTCGCCGCCGCCCCGGCGCAGCCGGCGACGGCGGATTCGAAACTGGCGGTTCGTTCCGGCAGCGGCGCCGGGGGGCGGAAGGCCGGGCTGGAGGCGGCCGCAGCGGCCGTCGTGCAGGTGCGGCTGACGCGGGACGGCAAGGAGGCGACCGCGCCGGGGTTCTTCGCCGGCCCGCCGGGCGTCGTCGCCACCGCCGCCGTCGCGCCGGCGGACGCGGTCACAGTCGCCGTCCACGCCGGCATGCCGGCCGAACGGGTGTTGCCGGCCCGCGTCCTGGCCGTGGACCACGATGCCGCCCTGGCCGTGCTGCGGGTGGACGGTGACGACCTGCCGCCGCCGCTGCCGCTGGCCCCGTCGGGCCGGATGCGGGAGGGCCAGAAGCTGCACGCGGTCGCCGCCCCCGTCGCCGGCCGGCCGGCCGCGATCGAACCGGCCGCCCTGACCGGGCGGATCATGAGCCGCAACGGCGGCACCCGCTACCTCCAGGTCGAGACCGCCAAGGTCGGGCCGGGCACGCCGGTTGTGGACGGGGCCGGCCGGCTCGTCGGCGTCGCCCACGCCGTCCTGGGCGGCACGCGGCTGCACTTCCTGACCCCGGCCGACGAGGTCGAGCGGCTCCTCGACGGCCGGCTGCTGACCGTCACGCCCAGCCAGCCGGTCGCCGCGGACGGCGGCACGACCGTGCCGGTAACGGCCCGGCTGGCCGACCCACTCGGCCGGGTCAAGGCGGTGGCTCTGGCCGTCTGGGCCGGCGACCCCACCGGAGTCGTGAAGCCGGCGACCGGGGCCGCGCGGCCGGCCGAAATAACGGCGGCCCGCATCGTGGGCCTGCGGCTGGCCGGCGACCCGAACCCGCTCGACGGCCGGCTCGCCGAGGGCGACGTGCCGCTGCCGACGATGACCCTCCTGCAAGTCGCCTGGGTCCGGCCGCGGTACACGGCCGTCGACGGCAA
>DASXAN010000256.1:0-1875 GCA_036406755.1 Gemmataceae bacterium | reverse complement strand
TTCGGAGCGGAGCGCGCCAAGACCCGCTCCGCTCCGCGGACTCCGCGTCGCGGCTAACCTTCAATCTCGAAGGTCCCGCCCCGTCAGGTGCAGGAACACCCGCTCCAGGTTCGCCTCCCGCACCCCCAGGTCGGTCGCGGTCACGTTCAACCCGTTGAGCACCGCCAGCAGCCGCACCAGCACCGGCTGCACGTCCGGCGTGTGCAGTTCAAATACGCCGTCGGCCACGTGCAACTTCGCCGGCAGGCCGCCCAGCCGCTCCCGCAGGTCCGGCGGCGGGTCCGGGGCGCGGAAGCGGATGACGGCGTCGAGCGTCCGGAGCAGGTTCGGCAGGGCGTCGCAGGCGACCAGCCGGCCGTGGTCTAGGATGCCGACGCGGGTGCACAGCGCCTGCACCTCCTCCATGTAATGGCTGGTGTAGATGACCGTCGCCCCTGCGGCGTTCAGCCGGCGGACGCCCTCGAAGATGTGGTTCCGCGACTGCGGGTCCACGCCCACCGTCGGCTCGTCCAGGTACAGCACCCGCGGCCGGTGCACCAGGGCGGCGCCGAAGTTGAGCCGCCGCTTCATGCCGCCGGAGTAGGTGGCCACCCGGTCGTCGGCCCGGTCGGACAGGGCGACCGTCTCCAACACCTCGTCCACCCGCTTGGCCAGATCGGAACCGCCGAGGCCGTAGAGGCGTCCAAAGAACGCGAGGTTCTCGCGCGCCGTCAGGTCCGGGTAGATTGCAAGGTCCTGCGGCACGATGCCGATGAGCCGACGGACGGCGGCGTTGGCCGGCGACAGCTCCTCGCCGAGCAGCGTCGCCCGGCCGGAGGTGGCCGGCAGGAGGCAGGAGAGGATGGCGATCAGGGTCGATTTGCCGGCCCCGTTCGGGCCGAGCAGGCCGAACAGTTCCCCCTCCGCGACGCGGAACGATACCCCGTCCAGGGCCGGCGTCCGGCCGTACCGCTTGTGCAGGTTGTCCACGACCAGGAACGGGCCGGCCATGTCGGCATGATACGCCGACGGTCCGGCGGCGTCCGTTCGACACGGACCGCAGACATGACCTAGACTTCAGGCGTTCCCGGCCCCGCCTTCCCCCGCCCCACCGCCCGAACCGGCAGAACCGGACGAGTCGAGCGGCCCGCGGCCGGTTTTTGTACAATAGCCGTTGTCATTCCATTGCCCGGCGGTCATTCTCAGGGGGAGGACCGCAGTCCAGGGCGATGCCGAATGAGACCGGCGCCGGCAGGGTCGACCGCAGCCGATGCGCACTTCCCCCGAGTTTCCGATGGCCTCGACGCTCACCACCGACCAATTCCTCGACCTCGTCCGCAAGAGCAAACTGGTGGACGAGAAGCGGCTGGAGGCTCTCCTCCAGGGGTCCTCGACCACCCTGCCGACGCGCTCCCGGGACCTGGCGCAGCTCCTGATCCACAACGGCCTGATGACCCCGTTCCAGGCCACGCAACTGCTCCAGGGCAAGTGGCGCGGGTTCCTGCTCGCCGGGGGTAAGTACAAGCTCCTCGACCGCCTCGGGGCCGGCGGCATGGGCCAGGTGTTCCTGTGCGAACACGTCCGCATGAAGCGGCTGGTGGCCCTGAAAATTCTGCCCACCGACAAACTCGACGACCCGACCGCCCTGGAGCGGTTCGAGCGGGAGGCGCGGGCGTCGGCCGCCCTGGACCACCCGAACATCGTCCGCGCCCACGACATCGACACGGATAACAAGCTGCATTTCCTGGTCATGGAGTTCGTGGACGGGTCCAGCCTCCAGGACATTGTCAAGAAACACGGCCCGCTCGACGTCGTCCGCGCTTGCCACTACATTTCGCAGGCGGCCGAGGGGTTGCAGCACGCCCACGAGGCCGGCTGGGTCCACCGCGACATCAA
>DASXAN010000255.1:0-3129 GCA_036406755.1 Gemmataceae bacterium | reverse complement strand
CCCTCGCCTTGCCACGCATTGTTCGCCGCCCGTCCCGCCGGGCCATATGACAAGGCTGTCCCCCGACCCCGCCCGGTGAGGTCCGCCGCCATGCGTCCCAACCCCGTCAAGCAACTCCTCCGCAGCGGCAAGCCGGCCGTCGGCACCTGGCTGTCGCTCGGCAGCGTCACCGCCGCCCGGTTCATGGCCCGGGCCGGGTTCGCTTGGCTGACCGTGGACACCGAGCACACCGCCACCGGCACGGAAACCGCCGCCACCATGTTCGCCGCCATCGCCGACGCCGGCTGCGTCGCCCTGGCCCGCGTCCTGTCGAACCGCCACGACCACATCAAGCGGGCCCTCGACACCGGGGCGATGGGCGTCGTCGTGCCGATGGTCAACTCCCGGGCCGAGGCCGAGGCGGCCGTGTCCGCCTGCCTGTACCCGCCCGGCGGCACCCGGTCCGTCGGCGGCAGCGTCCACGCCCTGAACTTCGGGGCGGCCGCCGCCGACTACTTCGCTCGCGCCGACGACGAGCTACTCGTCGTCCTCCAGTGCGAGCACATCGACGCCGTCGAGCAGGCCGACGAGATCTTCTCGGTGCCGGGCATCGACGCCATCTTCGTCGGCCCCAACGACCTGGCGGCGAGCATGCGCGGCCGGGACGGGTCGCCGCCGACGGCCGACGCCACGGCCCGGGCAATGAAGCGCATCCTCGAAGCCTGTCGGCGGCACAAGGTGGCGGCCGGGGTCCACTGCTTCAGCCCGGCGGACGCCCAGCAGCAGATCGCGGAGGGGTGGCAGTTCATCGCCATCAGCAGCGAGCTGCGGATGATGATGGACGGGGCCGCCGCCGTGCTCAAGCCGCTCCGCGGCGACCGCCCTGCCGCCGAGGCGGCCAAGTACTGACGCCACGACCCGGCGCATCTCGGTAACAGCCACAGACGTGGGACGCTCATCCCTTCAGTGAGCGGCCGTTCCGTCCGGTACGTCACCGGCGGGCCGGCCGCCTCGCATTTGCAAGGGGGGTAGCGCCATGAATTGGGTCAAGGCGTTCGCCATCGCGGCCGGACAGAATACCAAAGGCGCCGACGCCACCGGCTCCTTCCTCCTCGGCGCCCGCAGGTTCCACAAGGCCTTCCGCTGCCCGTTTCCGTCGTTCGACAACAACGCCGGCAAGCCCGAGACCGTCCGCCAGCGGTTCTTCGACACGATCGACACCTACTGCCCGGGCGGGACCAACCTGTTCGCCTATTTCGGGCACGGCATCCGCGAGGGGCTCCTGAGCGCCCACGTTTTCGAGCAGAAGAAGCACCTCGACGGCCTCCTGGAGGTGCTCCGGCCGAAGGTCAGCTCCCCCCTGTTCGTCGCCCTGTACTGTTGCAGCGCGGGCGCGACCCAGGCGTTCAGCGGGAAGCTGCGGGCCAGGCTCGGGCCGGACGTCTGGGTGTACGGGCACACGTCGGCGAAGCACGCGTTCGATAACCCCGACGTGAGCGAGGAGGCGACCGCCAACTCGCCGACGTTTCGGCTGCTGCACCCGGTCGGGTCCGAATTCGCGGAAGAATGGGCCGTGGCCCTGAGGTACACCGACCTGTGGCTGCGGTTCCCGGTCATCGACGACGACGCCATCGTCAACGAGCTGAACGCCCGCCGGTTGCTGGGCACATGGGAGGTGACCGGCGGCGGGGCCGCCCGGCGGTACGAGTTTACCAATAAGTTCACGGCGTGGACCGCGACCTCGGGCCGAGACCTGGACGCGGCCTCGACCGGGACCGTCAAAGCGGTCGATCCGAAGAAGCACGGGGCCGTGGTCGATGAGGGGACCTGGGAGGTCAGCAACGTCGTGGCCGTCACCTGGAAGTCGGGGGCGAAGGAACGCTGGGTGCCGCCGCTCCAGGTCGTCGGCCAGCCGGTCCTGACAGCGGCGAATCAACTCACGGCCAGGCGGCTCACCCCCCTGTCCACACACGGGGTGGATCAGGCCGATCACGATTGATGAAGTGGCCCGTTCCCCTCACCGCCGGTGTGCGACGGTTTGCAACCAAACCGTGGCACACGGGCCCACACCCCACCAGTCCGGGCGTAACACCCGCGGCCGCCCGGCGCTTAGCCGTGTGTGGACGGCCGTTCCGCCCGGCGAGACACTGCCGGCCGGCCGGACCACCCGCTGCACCTCCGTACAAGGGCCACGACCATGTCGGTCACCGCATTCGCCATCGCCCCGCAGACGAACGCCGACGGTAAGAATGACGCGACCGGGGCGTTCCACCCCGGCGCCCACAAGTTCGCCAAGGCGTACGGGTGCTCGTGGCGGCAGTTCAAGAACTCCGGGTCCAACGCGGCCGACAAGAAGAGCTTCTACGACACGATCGACTCGTTCTGCCCGGGCGGGACGAGCCTGTTCGCCTACTTCGGGCACGGCCTGCACTGGAGCACCTACAAGGGGCTGGCCAGCCCGCACGTCTACATCGAGCAACTCGACGAGTTCCTCGAAGTGTTGCGGCCGAAGATCAGCTTCCCGTTCGTCTTCGCCAACTACTCGTGCAGCTGCGGGTCGGCGCAAGGGTTCAACGGCGCGCTGCGGGAGAAGCTCGGCGGGGACACGTGGGTGTACGGGCACACGTCGGTCGGGCACACGTTCATGAACCCGGACGTGAGCGAGGAGTCGAGCACCGGCCCGTGGCGGATGCTGTACCCGCTCGGGGCGGAGCTGCGGGCGGCGTGGGCCGAGGCCCTGAAGTACACCGACCTGTGGCTGCGGTTCCCGCTCATGACCGACGACACGATCGCCGCCGAGCTGAACGCCCGCCGGCTGCTGGGCAAGTGGGAGGTGACCGGGGGCGAGACGTGGCACTACGTGTTCGACGACACCGACGGCACGGCCTGGACGGTCGACTCGGACCGGGAGATCAACGCCGACCCGGTCGGGACGGTCAAGGCGTTCGACCCGAAGAACGCGCGGACCCCGGTCGACGCCGGGACGTGGGTGATTACGGACAAGGTGTCGATTGCCTGGGACTCGGGGGAGAAGGAAACGATGCCGATCACGCTGAGGGTCGCCGGCCAGTCGGTGATGAACAACGGGACGATCCGCACCGCCCGGCGGCTGAGCCACCCGTTCAGCCACGGGAAGCTGCAGGGATAAGG
>DASXAN010000254.1:0-1509 GCA_036406755.1 Gemmataceae bacterium | reverse complement strand
GAACCACCGCCCGTCGGCCGACACGGCCACGCAGTCGATTCCACCGGACTTCGGCGGCTGAAGCTGTTGGAGAAGTTTGCCCGTGGCCAGGTCCCACCGGTCGAGCCGGCCGGCGTGATCGGCGACGAGCATCGTCTTACGGTCCGGCAGCGGGACGACGGCCGTCTGGGTGATGTACCCGTCCGGCAGCGGCAGCTCCTTGTTCGTCTTCAGGTCCCACAGGCGGATCAGGCGGTCGAAGCCCATCGAGTAGAGGACCGACTCGTCCGGACTCAGGATGATTCCCGACCCGGTCCACGACGAGTGCTGGCCGACGTCCGAAAGCTTCTTGAAGGTCTTGAGGTCCCAGCGGTAGATCCGGCCGTGCTGGCCCATGAAGTAAAGCGTCTGCTTGTCGGCCGAGAACTGCAGGCCGGTGACGCCGGCGCCGGCCGGGGTGGTGAACGCGGCCAGCTCCTTCTTCGCCTCCACGTCGCGGATGTGGATTTTGCCGGCCCCGTCGACGACCGCGAGCCGCTTGCCGTCCGGCGTCAGCATGACGTGACGGATATTGTCGAAGGTCATCTCGTCGGCCCGCTGGCCCGTCTTGAGGTCGACGATCACCAGGGTGTTGTTGTCGTTCTGCCGCATCGCCATGCGGTCGACCTGTGGGGCAACGACCGGCAGGCCGTGCAGGGACGGCCCGCAGGCGACCTTGCGCAGCTCCTTGCCGTCCTTGGCGTCGTGGTACGTGACCGCCTGCTGGCTGAAGACGGCGATCTCCTTGCCCCCGGCCGTCACCCAGGTGGCCGCCCCGTAGTCCATCTCGCCCTTGATTGTGAGTGCCAGCTTGCCGGTCTCGACATCGAACACGCGGGCGATGTCGGTCTTGCGGTCCTGGTCGTTGAGTTGAACGAAGCGCCTGTAATTCGGGTGGACGACGACGAGCACGCGCTTCGAGTCCGGGAAGAAGCTGACGAGGGTCCCACTGCTGCCCTGGAACTGCTGGATGCTTTGCCCGCGGAGGACGCACTTGGCGACCATCGTCTTCACGTCCCAAACGATCACGGTCGAATTGCCCACGGTGGCCAGGTACTTGCCGTCCGGCGAGACCGCCGAGGCGAAGATGCCGTCCGGGTGCCGGGCCATGCGGTTGCCGAAGCGGTGGATCGCCCCGGCCGGCAGCGGGACGCCGTCGGCGGTCTTGCGGACGGCGACCTCGGCCTTGGCGTCCGGCTTCGGCGTGTCCTGACCGCCGGCCGGCAACACGGCGACCAGTCCGACGGCGATGGCAACGAGTCGAGCCCGGCGAACGAGGAATAGCGAGCGGGTCATCGGCGGCGGCCCTCGGGGGCTTTGCCAGTGTAGTCCGATGAGGGGTGTAGGGGCGGGGCGGGGGATGGTAACAAGCCCGTCCTCACGCGGAGCGAGAGGACAACGTTGCCCTCACGCTCCGCGCGAGGGACAGGCTCGAGCCCCGCGGAAAACTGTAACCAAGGGCGAGGGCGAGCCGGGAGCGGCAGCGACCGG
>DASXAN010000253.1:0-4024 GCA_036406755.1 Gemmataceae bacterium | reverse complement strand
GACCGGGCGCCGGGAGCGACGCCGAGCCGGATGGGATGCTTGCTTGGCGGTCAGGACCCCACCGGCCGCCTTGCTTCAATCCCGTCGATTACGTGTTCACTTCCCGTCGGGCTTCCGGGCCCACAGTGACGCGTCCCAGACCTTGACCTCGCCCTTGCCGCGGTAGCCGCTGGACGAGGCCAGCCACTTGCCGTCCGGGCTGAACGCCACGCTCAGGACGTTCCCGGTGTGCCCGCGGAGGACGGCCGCCACGTCCCCCGTGGTCGGGTCCCACACCCGGATCGTGTTGTCCGAGCTGGCCGAGGCCAGCCACCTGCCGTCCGGGCTGAGGGTCGCGCCGCTCACGTAGTCCCCGTGCCCGACGAAGGTCCGGAGTTCCTTGCCGGTGGCCGCGTCCCAGAGCTTGACGGTCTTGTCCCAACTGGCCGTCACCAAGCGGGTCCCATCGGCGCTGAACTCGACGGCCATCACGTTGTGCCGGTGGCCGACCAGCTTGTGCCGCAGGCGGCCGGTCCCGGCGTCCCACACGACCGCCAAGCCATACCAGCTCCCCAGTCCATTCCAGCCGGACGCGGCCAGTTGCTTGCCGTCCGGGCTGAAGGCCAGAGACATGACTGGTCCGGCGTGCGGGACCAGCGGAGCCAGCACCTCCTCCCCCGTGTCCGCGTCGCGGACCTGGACCGTTCCCGCTTCCCCGGAGAAGGCCACCCGCTTGCCGTCCGGGCTGAGGGCCGCGCGGGCTACGGTGCCGTGGAAGGTGCGGACCTCCTTGCCCGTGTCGGCGTCCCACACCTTGGTGGTGCCGGAGAAATCGGTGGTGACGGCCCGCCGGCCGTCCCGGCTGAAGGCCAACCCGACGACCGGGCCGGTGTGCGCGTGCCAGACCGCGGTCGGCTCCCCGGTCCCCGGGTCCCAGAACCGCACCGTCTGGTCCCGGCTGGCCGAGGCCAGGACGGCCCGGCCGGCCGGGTACGCGCCGGGCCGGAAGGCCACGCCCAGGATGGCCCCGGTGTGGCCGCGCAGGGTGCGCTCCCCGGGCCGGGGCGCCGCACTCAACGGGGTGCCGTCCCAGACCCGCACGGTGCCGTCCAGGCCGCACGAGACGAGTTGATCCCCGTCCGGGCTGAACGCCAGGCCCCAGACCGCCTCCGTGTGCCCGCGCAGGGCGAGAGCCTCCCGGTCCGTCTGGAGGTCCCACAGCCGGACCACTTTCCCCATGCCCCCGGTGGCCAGCCGCCGGCCGTCCGGGCTGAACGCCACCCCGACCACCCCCAAGTCCTCGGTCAGGATGGTCTGGAGTTGCCGGCCGGTCCGGGCGTCCCACACCCGCGTCGTGCCGTCCATCCCGCAGGAAGCGACCCGCGTGCCGTCCCGGCTGAAGGCCACCCCGAAGACCGGGCCGGCGTGCCCGCGGAGGGTCTGGACCTCCCGGCCGGTCGTCGCGTCCCACACCCGAACCGTCCCGTCGAAGCTGGCCGACGCCAGCCGGCCCTCCGGCCCGAACGCGGCCCCGTGCACCAGCCCGGTGTGCCCGCGCAGGGTGCGAAGTTCTTGAAAATCCGTGGCGTCCAAGACGCGAAGCGTGTGGCCCGCACCACCGGCCGCCAGCAGCCGCCCGTCCGGGCTGACGGCCAGGCCGAAGTGGCTGCCGACCCCTGCCGGCGCGGTCACGCGGCGGGCCTCCGCGCCGGTGGCCAGGTCCCAGACCCGCAGCGACCGGTCCTGCCCGGCCGAGAGGAGTACTTTGCCGTTCGGGTGGAACACCGCATGGGCCGGGCCCTCGTGCCCGAGCAGGCGGTGGATCACCTTGCCCGTCGCCCGCTCCCACACCCGGATCTCGCCCCACGGGGACCCGGTCGTGCCGGGCGCCAGGATCGTCGAGGCGACGGTCTTGCCGTCCGGGCTGAGAGCGACGTAGGGGATGAACGCCCCGTCCGCGCGGAAGGTGAGCGGCTCCTCCCGGCCGCGGCGCTTCAGGTAGTGCCACTCCCAGCCGCGCAGCGCCGCCGGGCACTCCTCGAGCAACTCCTCGGCGCGGCCGATGTTCCCGGCCTCGATCTCCCGCTCGGCCAGGGCGATCCGCCGGAAGTACAAGGCTCGCGTTTCGCCGTCGAGGGCCCGCCCGAGGGCGTCGTTGGTCTGCTTCTCCCGGTCCAGGGCGTCCTTCGTCTGAGTCTGCTCCGCCCGGACCTCTGCGGTGCGGGCCCCTTCGGCCAGGACGGCCGTGACCAGCCCGCCGATCGCCAGCACGACGCCGGCGGCCAGGCTCGCGGCCGTCAGCGCGCCCGCCCGGTTCCGCCGGGCGAGCTTGCGGAGGCGGTACCACGCGGAGGGCGGGCACGCCTGCACCGGCTCGTCGTCGAGGTACCGCTGGACGTCGGCGGCGAACGCGCCGGCCGACTCGTACCGCCGGGTGCGGTCCTTCTCCAGCGCCTTCATCACCACCCAGTCCAGCTCCCCGCGGATCGACCGACTCAGGTGCCGCGGGTCGCTCCCCCGGTTGGCCGACACGGTGGCCACGGCCGCCCCGAGGGTACTCAGCCGGTTGCTCGGCCGGGCCGGCTCCTCCTCCCGGATGATCCGCCGCACCTCGTCCAGCCCGACCGTCCGCAGCCGGTCCTTGTCGAACGGGGTGGTCCCGGTCAGCAGCTCGTAGAGCAGCACGCCCAGCGAGTAGACGTCGCTGCGGGTGTCCACGTCCAGTCCGCTCATCTCCGCCTGCTCGGGCGACATGTACAGCGGGGTGCCGACCATCTGGGCGAACCCGGTGAACAGGGACTTGTCGGTCAGCGGCTGGCCGGCCGCCTTGGCGACGCCGAAGTCGATCACCTTCGGCACCGGCACCCCGTCGTGCAGCGTCACCAGGACGTTGGTCGGCTTCAGGTCCCGGTGGATCACCCCCTTCTGATGGGCGTGCTGCACCGCCCGGCACACCGCCACGAACAGGCCGAGCCGTCCACGGACGTCCAGGCGGTTCTGGTCGCAGAAGTCGGTGACCGGCACGCCGCGGACCAACTCCATGACGAAGAAGGGCCGGCCGGACGGGGTGGTGCCGCCGTCGAGCACGCGGGCGATGTTGGGGTGGTCCATCAGGGCCAGGGCCTGCCGCTCCGCCTCGAACCGGGCGACGACCTGCTTGGTGTCCATCCCCGGCTTGAGGACCTTGACAGCCACCTTCCGGCGCATCGGCTGCACCTGCTCGGCCATGTAGACGACGCCGAACCCGCCCTCGCCCACTTGCTCCAGCAACTTGTACGGGCCGATGACCGTCCCGGGCCGCTCGGCGGCCGGCAGCTCATCGACGGTGACCAGGGCCAGGGCCGGCTGCTCCAGGAACCCGCCCGACTGCTGGTGGGCGGCCAGCAGGCCCTCGACCTGGGCTCGTAGTCCGGCGTCGCCGCTGCACGCCCGGTCGACGTAGGCGGCCCGCTCGGCCGGGTCGGCGACGTCCAGGGCGGCCAGGAAGATCGATTGCTCGCTCATGGGAGGGGACCTCGCGGGCCTCGCCCGGGATTGCCACCCGCCGGCGGGCACCGCCCACTAACTCGTACGCGGAATCGGCGCGCGACCGACGCCAGGTTTGTCGCACTTTTTTCGCGCCCGGGTCAGGCCCCGCCGACGGCCCGCCGCAACCAGGCCCGGGCGTACACCCACAGCCGGTCTGCCGACCGGGGGGAGATGTCCAGGGCGCGGGCGGCCTCGTCGATCGACAGGCCGGCGAAGTACCGGAGCCTGACCAGCTCGGCCGCCCGCGGGTCGGCCGCGGCCAGTCCGCCCAGAGCCTCGTCCACGGCCAGGACCTCGTCGGCCGCCTCCGGGGCGGCGACCGCGTCCTCGCGGAGTCCGGCCCGGGCCCGTCCGCCGCCCCGCTTGAGGCTCTTCTTGCGGCGGGCCTGGTCGACGAGGATGCGGCGCATGGCCTCGGCCGCGGCGGCGAAGAAGTGTCCCCGGCCGTTCCAGTCGTCCGGCTGGTTGCCGCCGACCAGCCGCAGATACGCCTCGTGGACCAGGGCCGTGGGCTGGA
>DASXAN010000252.1:0-2211 GCA_036406755.1 Gemmataceae bacterium | reverse complement strand
TGACCCGCTGTTCAGCGTGCTCGTCGGCCGCGGGGCGATCGGCGTCGTGTGGCGGCTCGCCCGGCTCGTCGGAGTCGTGTCGGTCCATCTCCGGGCCGGCCCCGACTGCCCGGCCGAATGGCGACAACAGCCCGTCCTCTGCTGGCTCTTCGCCCGGTTGAAGGACCGGCGACCGACTCACACGGCACCGGGCCGTCAGTCGGCTAAGACGGCGGTCCGTTGGATCGGGCCGGCGATTACGTGGGACGTTGACCAGCAGCAGGTCGTTGCCGTCCTGCCCGGCCAGCCCTTCGTAGGACAAGCGTCTCGGGTGTCGTGGCGGGTCGGAACGAGCCGGGAGATCTGCCCGCTCGTCAGCCACGGCCCGCGGGGCCGGGTGATCGAAGAGAGCGTGTCCGACCCGTTGCCCCCGTCGGACACCTACGTCACCGAGTTGGTCCCGTCCGGATCGACCGATAGCGGGACCCGGTGGGCGATTGCCTGCCCGACGGGCTCGCCGGTCCTGCTATTCCAGCCCGACGGGCGGCTGCTAGACGTCGAGGACCCCGACCCCCTCCCCCCGGGGCGCTACCTTGGGCTGATCCGCCCGAGGGCGGACGTATTGACCCGCCGGCTCCCCGGCGTCACCCTCGCCGACCGCATCGTCGCCGGCCCGGTCGGCTGGCCCGGCTGGTCGGCCTGGCAGCTGGAGCTGGCCCCGTCAGCCCAGGTGCCAGGGTATCGTGTGGCGGCAGAACACCCGGTCCTGAAATGTGAACTCCAGGCCCCTCCGACTTCTGCAGTGCGGTGGCTGGAAACGTGCCCGGTGTACGTGGGCGTTGCCCCGAAGTTCGAGATTGAGCCGGCCGAAGCGTTTCGAGGGGCCGTCCTCGAGGTCGAGGCCGGCGGCAACATCCTCTACCTGACGCTGGGGACTGACGTTCCGGTGTCGTCCACGGAGGGCCGCGGCACCGCCGACCTGAACGCCGCCCCGAAGCTCCGCGGCCGGTTCGGCCGGTTCCGGGTCCGCTGCCAGTCGCCGGCCCGGCCTGACCACCCGCCCCTGGTCTGCCGCTTCGTCCGCCTTCCGCAGCTGGGCCTGGAATACGTCCCCGACCCGGTCCGGCCGGCTGCGGCCGCGGCGGTCCAGATCACCTCCAATCCCGCCTTGTTGGCCGACCTCGTGGCCGGCCCCGAAACCGAACTCGCCCCGGCCGCCGCCGACGATGCCGGCCTCGCCACCCTGGTGCTCCGGTCCACCGCCCCGTACGTGTCGCCGGCGGTAACCGCCCGGGCTAAACCTGGCGGTTGGGAGATCCGCGCCCGCGTCGCTGTCTCCCGCGGCTGCCTGCTGACTGCTCGCGATGGATTCGGCGGGTGGATGCCACTCCCGCTCCCCGAGATCGACCTCGGCCAGGTCGGACTGGACGACCGGCTGAGGGTGGAGTTTCACGAACCCCCCGTCACCGAAGGCGGGCGGCTCGTGTCGCGGCTTCCGGGTCGGGGCGAGCTCCTCGTCGGCGAGCCGCTCGACCCGGCGGCCGATCCGCGCGCATTCCAGATCGACCTGCACCGCTGGCGGGACGGGTTCGGCATCGGCACCGGGGGGGGCGTCCAGATTCGCGGTCCCCGCGGCTGGACGGACGTGGCGGCCCTTGCCGGTGCGGAGGGCCCGTCGCCGCCCCCGCCCGAGCCCCAGCCCGAGACGTGGTGGCAGGAACTCTCGGTCGGCCTGGACGGTGCCGTCCGCCAGGGCGAGGGGCAGTCCGTTCCGCCGCTGATCGGCAGGTGCCTGGAGGCGTGCGACGATGCGAACGTCCCGCCGTGTGCCGCCGACCTGCTCCCGCTCGCCGCGGCCCGGGCGGCGTTGGCCAACCGCCCGCCGACGGAATGGCCGCCGGTCCGCCACTCCCTGGACCGGCTGACCGAACGAGACGACCTGCCGGAGGCGAAGCTGCTCGCCGCCACTATGGAACTCCGCAGCGGGCACAGGGCGGGTGACGATTTAGGGTGGTCTCGGACCGAAGAGCTGAGGGACGAACTTCCCAATACTCCAGGAGCCGCCGTGGTGCTCGCGGAGTGCTGGTACAACCTGGCTCGGGCCACGATCGGATCAGCCGACGGCTGCTGGTGGTCATGTTCGGACCTGAGCGACCGGTACATTAATTCACCGGTTCGCGAAACCGGACTTGCGTTGTCGGACGCATACTTGCTACGGGACCTGGCTTGCCT